>JBBSIE010000001.1:0-96661 GCA_038232235.1 Pyrinomonadales bacterium
TGACCAACAATCGTAATTGAATCGGCAGAAGAAATAAATTTGTCAATTTCAATAACTTCAGGATCGGCAACTAAGGTGTTCGGATTCATCCAATAATTTTACGCTCAACTTATCAATTGCCCCAAATGACCGACAGAGCCCCAGATTATGCCCGTTCCAACACCACCGACACCGACACCCACGCCGCCTAACAATGAGAGATAAAAATACATAAAGTCTGATGTCAACAGGTTTTCTTAAACTATTGACATTAGACTTTACACTTTTGCTCTGCTCTATTTTGCAATGTAGCCGCTCGGAACTGGAATATCTTCACTTGTTCCGAAGCCGACTGAATAGAAAGAATTATCAGAACTTCTTAAAAGATACCAAATGCCGTCCCGATAAACGGCGACATCGGCTTTACCATCGCCGTCATAATCGGCGGGAACGGGTTTGTCGGCAACAGCCCCAAATTGAACGCCGCTAAAACCTTCGCTGCTTTTTTGGATATACCAAGTGCCGTTTGACGGGCGAAAAACAGCAACATCGGTTTTGCCGTCACCATCGTAATCGGCGGGAACCGGTTTATCTTCCGCCGCGCCAAACGGAACAGCCGCAAAACCATCGCGGCTTTTTTGAATATACCAAGTGCCTTCTGCCGGACGAAAAACAGCAATATCGGTTTTTCCGTCGCCATCGTAATCGCCCTGTGCGGTTTTATCCGTGCCGATTCCGAATTGTCTGAAATCGAAACCGCCGTCGGAACTGCGCTTGATATACCAAGTGCCGTTTGACGGGCGAAAAACGGCAAAATCATTTTTCAAATCGCCGTCGTAATCGCCGACAACCGGAATATCACCGCTTGCGCCGAATTGCAAAGACATAAACCCGGCAGTGCTTTCGTTGACATACCAAGTGCCGTTTGACGGACGAAAAACGGCGTAATCGGTTACGCCGTCGCCGTCATAATCGCCCGGCACAATTTGGTCGCCGCTTGTGCCGAATTGATTGCCTTTAAAGTTCCCGTTGGAACTGTTCAAACTGTACCAAACGCCGTTTGACGGACGAAAAACGGCAATATCGCTACTGCCGTCAGTGTCGAAATTTGAAGTTGCCGTTCCCGTGAGTGTGCTTTTTGACGTTGTGTAAATAAAATCGCCGGAAGTTCCGCCGTCGCCGTTGGCAGCATTACCCGCCATATAAAAACTCACTTTTCCGACTCTTTCCGCGGGTGCTTTCCATATAAAAGTCCAAGATTTTGTGTCGAACACAGTCGGGATAATTCCGTCTATCGTATGTTCGACATACTGACGCGGAGTATTATTGGGAAAACCATCAACAATTTGCAGTTGTTGCGGCGATTGCGTCGGAAGAATATATGTTCCGACTTGTTTGCCCTGGCTGTCAATTGCCGTCAACTGAAATCCAAAAACAACCGCGCTTGCCTGACTCACGGTTGTCGTCAGCGATATTTGCTGATTCGGTAAATAATTAGCCGGAACGCCCGAAATCATTATGCTGCCCGAACCACTGTTGACCATTGAACCTCTATGACACTCGGTGCAGTTAGTTTCGCCCGGCGCATCGGTATGCGAAGGCGTTGGACCGGAAGCCGACGCGCTCACCTTTTCATAATTGCCGAAAAAATTTTGAAAACAAAAGAATGCTATGACGGCAGCAACGACAACAATAAACAATTTTATGTGAACAACTTTGCGGGAAACGATCTGCATTTTAAGTATCACTCCTTTTTCACTTGAAATTTTTAGATGTTTGATGCTTTCAGGAAGCTGAAAGTTTAAGAAAGACATCTATTTTGAAAATATGCCTTAACTTTCTTAAAGTCAAAACATAATTCTTGGACGCGTAAAGGTTCCAGCTCGGTGATTTTCGGATTTACATTGCTTTAAGTTTTGAACACACAGCGGAATCTGCACAAGAAGAATCAAAATCCGACGCAGATGAAAAAAAGATTTTCTTTAAATGTTTAAGAAGCTAAGATTGGGTGCGGGAAAATTAAATTTTTCGACCGACAAAATACAGTTGTGAATCAAACTCTTTCTTCTTATCTTTAGCTGACAAAGTTTCGTATTTTCCGTCCGATTTCAGGATTCGCGCATTCGTGTTGTCTTTCAAATATGCTCCGAGAACTTCATCTTTGATATATTGTTTGATCCGCTCGTCTTTAATCGGCGTAACCGCTTCGACGCGGCGATCTAAATTGCGGTGCATCCAGTCCGCGCTGCCGATGAAAATTTCTTCTTCGCCGCCGTTTAAAAAATAAAAAACACGGCTGTGTTCGAGGAAACGCCCGACAATCGAAACAACACGAATATTTTCCGAAAGACCTTCAATGCCGGGACGCAAAACGCAGATTCCGCGGACGATTAAATCAATTTTCACGCCGGCTTGTGATGCGCGATACAACGCGCGGACAATTATATCATCGGTCAAACTGTTGATTTTAACGATGATTCGCGCATCTTTGCCATTTAATTTATGGTCGGTTTCGCGGTTGATTAATTCAAGCATTCGTTCACGCAAATTGATTGGCGCAATCAGCAGTCGGCGATATTCGGTTTGGTAAGAATAGCCGGTTAAAAAATTAAACAAATCGGTAATGTCCGCGCCGATTTCTTCGTCAGCCGTCAAAAGTCCCAAATCCGTATAAATACGTGAAGTCGTCGGGTTATAATTTCCCGTCGCTAAATGAACATAACGCTGTAATTCGTCGTTTTCGCGGCGCACGACGAGCGTGATTTTGGAATGCGTTTTAAGTCCGCGCATACCGTAAATAACGTGAACACCTTCGTCTTCGAGTCGCCGCGCCCATTCAATATTGTTTTCTTCATCAAACCGCGCTTTGAGTTCAACCAGCGCGGCAACTTGTTTTTCGTTGCGGCTCGCTTTTATTAAAGAATTGACAATCGGCGAATTTTTCCCCGTTCGGTAAAGACAAATTTTAATCGCGCTGACGCTTTCATCTTCCGCCGCCGCATCAACAAAATCCGCTACGGTGCTAAACGCCGTAAAAGGATGATGCAGCAAAACATCCTGTTTTTTCAGGACTTCAAAAATGTTTTTCTCCTGCCGCAAAGGAGTCGGAATTGAATAAGTAATCCGTCGGTCTTTCAAATCGGGACGATCTATCGAATAAAACCGCATTAAATCGGGAATATTTAGAAATCCGTCAATGCGATAGACATCTTTTTCAGTCAATCCGATGGAACTTGTCAAATGCTGAATCATTTTTTCCGGCATCGAATCAGTAACTTCAAGTCTGACGGGAAAGCTAAATCTCCGGCGATGATGCAGTTCGAGTTCCATCGTTCGCAACAAATCGCCCGCTTCATCTTCGCGCAATTCCAGATCGGCATCGCGCGTCAAACGAAAAAGAAAACACTTATTCGTTTTCATATTCGGAAAAAGATGACGCACGTTCGCCGCGACGATTTCTTCCAACAATGCGAAATTTGTTTCCTTGCCGTTTGTCGAAATCAAGCGCGGAATTGACGGCGGAAGTTTTATCCGCACAAATCTGCTGTGATTGTAAAGATGTTCGATTTTGCCGTGGCTAATGTTTTTATCCGGTTCGACCATTAAACCGAGATTCAAACTGAGATTTGAAACGTATGGAAACGGATGACTTATATCAACCGCCTGCGGAGTTAAAACGGGAAAGATGTTTTTCAGAAAATAATCATCGAGTTTTTTCCTTTCGGCATTGCTCAAATCTTTATAACCGAGGATTTTTATGCCATTTTCGGCAAGCTGCGGCAATACTTCTTCGTTCAAACACTTCATCTGCTGATTGACCATCGGGCGAACAAGTTCGCGGATTTCGCGCAGTTGTTCAGCCGCGCTCATTCCGTCGGGCGAAGGATTACTGATACCTTCGGCGATTTGCTCTTTCAAACCCGAAACGCGAATCATAAAAAATTCGTCCAGATTAGTTGAGAAAATCGAAAGAAACTTGAGCCGTTCAAGTAATGGTGTTTGATCGTCAAGGGCTTCTTCCAAGACTCGCCGGTTAAACTCCAGCCAACTGATTTCGCGGTTGGTCAGATAAAGCGGATCACTGACGGAAAGTAAATTTTCTGTGTTTTCCTGATCAATTTTAATTTTTTGAGTTGTTGGATTCATAATAAAGGCAAATAAAGTTTAATTTTTTGCGAGGCGAATGGCAACAAAACAGGTGTTAAATTTTTGGGGCGAACTTTTTGTTTAATCACGGTGATGAACGATTCTATAAATTTATTGGCAAAGAAAATAACGCGGCAAGGCAAAAGAAAAACATCAAAAGATAAACCTTGCCGGAAATTTTAGCGATAATTTTAAAAATCATCTACATCAGCATCAAAATCGGATTTTCAAGCATTTGCTTAAATGTCTGTAAAAACTTCGCGCCCGTCGCGCCGTCAATCACGCGATGATCGCACGACATCGTAACCGACATAATATTTTTGATGACGATTTCACCATTTTCGACAACCGCCGTCGGTTTTGCTGCGCCAACAGCAAAAATCGCAGCTTCCGGCGGATTGATAATCGCCGTAAATTCTTTGATGCCGAACATTCCCAAATTTGAAATAGAAAACGTCGCGCCGGTGTATTCTTCGGGCTGCAATTTTTTGTTTCGCGCTTTTTCGGCTAATTCTTTGACTTCTCTTGCAATTTCGGCAATACCTTTTTTGTTTGCGCTGCGAATGACGGGCGTGATTAAACCTTCGTCAATCGCCACCGCCACGCCGACATCTGCATCTTCGTAAAAACGGATTTTTTCATCGCGGTAAGACGAATTTACAAACGGATGTTTCAGCGAAGCCATCGCCGCAACTTTCACAATCACATCATTTACCGAAACTTTCTCCGGCGCGATTGAATCGTTTATCTGCTTGCGAAATTCGAGCGCGTTATCCATTTCGATTTCGACAGTTAAATAAAAAGTCGGAATCTGTCCGATTGATTCGCCGAGACGTTGGGCAATAATCTGACGCATCTTTGTAGTGTTTTCTTCCCGAAAAGCGCTTGCGCCTTGAACATCGGCGGCTTGTGCAAAACTTGGTGCGGTTTCTTTTCTGGAAATATTGGAATCGGAAGTTGAAACGCCTGACTCGATGGCTTTTTCAATATCGCGTTTGATGATTCTTCCGTTTGGACCAGAACCGTCAATTGATATTAAATTAATGTTATTTTCGCTTGCCATTCTCGCCGCAATGGGCGAAACGATCATCCTGCCGTTTGAAGATTGGTCTTTGATTTTTGGTTTTTGGTCTTCGGATTTTACTTTCGCCGGACTTTGATAATCGTAACTGCGCCCTTCGGTTTCATCGTCCGTTTTGTCAACAGAAATTTTAGAATCATCTTTTGTTTCGGGTTTCGATTCTTTTTCTTTGTCTCCCTTTTTTGCGGACAGTGCGCCGTTTGAAGAACTTTCGCCTTCGATTTCCTTCAAAAGCGCAGAAAAATCTTCGCCTTCATCGCCGATAATTCCAATCGTCTGACCGAGTTTCGCATTGTCGCCGCCGGGAACGATAATTTTCAAAAGCGTTCCGGCTTCGAGCGAGGTCATTTCCATCGTCGCCTTGTCGGTATCAACTTCGGCAATCGTTTCATTCGCTTCAATCGCCTCGCCTTCTTCCTTGATCCAACGCGCGATTTGTCCTTCCTCCATCGTCGGGGAAAGTTTGGGCATTAAAATTTTATTCGCCATACTTAATACTTAAACTCTCTGTAAAAAACTGCTCGTTACAAAAATCTTACGAATCCGAAAACATAGCGGGCTTTCGACAATCGATGTCGCTTTCAGATTTTCAAAACCAGCTACAAAAAACGGTTTTTCACAAGCCGGAACATCTTTCGTCCAATCCGGCGTTTTCAAATTCAACTCCGCACACAAAGCCTCAACCGTCGAAGCAAGCAGCGCGTCAAATTTATTATTATCAAACAAAAACGGTTCGTTGACCGCTTCTAAATTTTTATGATGACGAAAATCGTCAACAAAATCATAGAAATGAACTTTCCACCAACGCGCATCGGCGTTCATTTTTTCCTTTGTTCGCTTGATCGTAATCATTTCAAAGTTTCAAAAATTTCTTCGAGCTGGAATTTAGTTTCAATCTTTATCTCTTTTTTGGGATAATAATCTCCGACAATTTTCAAAACATCTTCTATTTTCTTCAAACTCAAACGCCTTATCAAAAATTCCACATCCTCTGCATCAAAACTTTCCGCTCTGAGTGCTAAAACTTTCATTGCTAAAAGATAGTCGGCAGTCGGAACATAAACTTTGAGATTTGAAAGATCAAGCAAAACATTTTTTTCGTGTTCAACGATAAATACTTTAACCGCAAAATTAAGCCAACCTTCATTTAAATTATATTTGTTGGCAATTTTGCTAATTGCGCCGCGAATAATTTTTATAGGTTCAAATATCGCATCAACGTCTTTCGTCGCCGGTCTTGCCTTAAAAGCCAGACACATCGCCGCGCCGCCGTAAATACAAATCTCGCCGATGACATCTTGCGCGGATAATTCATCATTTATTTCCGATAAATATGTTTTGATTTCTGCGGATGTCATTTTTTACAAAAACATTTGCACAATATAAACAATGACCACAATGCCAAAAGCCGCAATAAATAGCGGAAGGAATTTGCCGTTTTTCTCCGCTTTTTCAGAAGCTGAAACCGCCGCCACCGTGTTTCCGGCGGTGAATTTTTTTTTGACGTTTAACGAACTTGTTAAAGCAATAATTGACGACGCAGTAGCGGCGATGGCGGCGGCTAAAAATAATGCTTGCTGAAAAATTCGCAAACCGGGACCGATTTCATCGAATTGCGGCGGTGCAAATAAAAGTCCGAGAATTTTTGCGCCGCTGAATAATATCAATAACAAAGCCAATGGAATCAATATCACCGCATATATTAGATTACGCGGCATAAATTCCGGCGGCATCGTCGGCGATTTCGATAATTCTTCATTTTCGTTAAGATTGTTTTCGTTCATAAATAATCAACTTTTTCTAAGCCGCAAGTTTTTCTTTCAATTTGCTGACGAATTCGGTGACTTCGAGCAATTCCTAACTCAATTTTCTTTTTTCCATTTCCTTTCGCAAAACCGCATTTATCTTTTCCGAATCGGACTCGAAAAACTTCAAAACTTCGACATCGAGTGAAAGCGTAATTTCCACCCAACAATCTTTCAGCGTCATTTCGCCCGGTTTTGTAACATGTCGGCGTTTAATGCGGCGCAAACCTTCGGCGAGAATTTCATCACTCGTTTCCAAATATTCTATTTTAGATTCTGCGTCTGTTTTGTTCATAACTTTTGACCATCCAATTTTCGGCTTTTCTCGCCGTGATAAAATGAAGTTCGGTTTCATCAGGTTCGATAAAAGCCAAATAAATCAGTCCATATTCAGCCGTTAAACCGATTATGGCAAATCTTATTTGTTCGTCTGTTGAATGTTTTTCATCAATAAATTCAAACGGCATACGGATCATCAAAAATATCTTTTATTTTATCAAATTTGATTTTATGTTCATCTTCGGCTCGTGCCGCCTCGTCTGTTTTCCAAGTAAATTTCATCTACAAATAACAAACTTCCTTAACCGCCGCAATAATTTTCGGAACATCGGGCAAAGCCAATTCTTCCAAATTCTTAGCATAAGGCATCGGTGCTTCGGCGGTTGAAATCCGTTTCACGGGCGCGTCCAGATAATCGAAAGCATTTTCCATAACTTGATGCGAAATTTCCGCGCCGACTGACGCAAACGAATGCGATTCTTCGGCGATGACAAGCCGATTCGTCTTTTTCACCGATTCGACAATCGTGTCAATATCGAGCGGTTTTATCGTGCGCGGATCAATGACTTCAACCGAAACGTCAAATTCTTTTTGCATCTGTTCGGCGGCTTGTAAAGCCAGCGGAACGGTCATCGAACGGGCGACGATTGTGCAGTCAACTCCGGTGCGTTTGACATCCGCAACGCCAAGCGGAATCAGAAAATCATCATCTTCGGGAACTTCTCCTTTTAAGCCGTACATTCTTTCCTGTTCCATAAAAATCACGGGATTATTATCACGAATCGAAGATTTCAAAAGACCTTTCGCATCGGCGGCGGTCGAAGGCATCACAACTTTTAAGCCGGGAAAATTGGCGTAAAACGCTTCAAACGATTGCGAATGCTGTGAAGAAACCTGATAAGCCGTACCGTTCGGACCGCGAAAAACTATCGGAATATTAAATTGTCCGCCCGACATATAAAACATTTTCGCCGCGTGATTGATAATTTGGTCAGCCGCGAGAACCGAAAAATTAAACGTCATAAATTCGATCACGGGACGCAAACCAGCCATCGCCGCGCCGACTCCGACCGCCGCAAAACCGAGTTCGGTAATCGGCGTATCAACCACGCGCTTATCGCCGAATTCCTTCCAAAGTCCGCGCGTAACTTTATACGCGCCGTCATATTCGGCGACTTCTTCGCCCATTATAAAGACGTTTTCATCTCTCAAAATCTCTTCGCGTAACGCCGCATTGAGCGCGTCGCGGATTGTCATTTCTGCCATTTTGTTTAGTTTTTGATTATAAAAATTTAGCTATGCAAATATATCCGTGAATAATTCGCTTTTATCCGGCAACGGACTTTCCTCGGCAAAATCAACTGCCTTTTGTGTCGCTTCTTTCGCTTGATTTTCGATTTTTTCAAAATCTTTATCAGTAAAAATTTTTGCTTCTTTCAACGAATCTTTGAACAAAACAATCGGATCGCGTTCCTGATATTTTTTGATTTCTTCGGATGTGCGATATTTGCCGGGATCACTCATCGAATGTCCCATATAACGATAAGCGCGGATTTCAAGCAAAGTCGGACGCGATTCTTCACGGGCGAGTTTTATTGCCCGAAGCGTCGCGTCGCGCACCGCCATAACGTCCATTCCGTCCACAAATTCGCCAGCCATTCCGTAACCTTCCGCTTTTTTCGCAATGCTCGAAATACTCATTGCGCGTGTCTGCGACGTTCCCATTCCATATTTGTTATTTTCGCAAATGTAAATAATCGGCAAGTCCCAAAGTTCCGCCATATTTAAAGATTCGTGAAAAATGCCTTGATTAACCGCCGCTTCGCCGAAAAAGCAGAGAGTTACATTGTCAGTTCCTTTATATTTCTGTGCGTAAGCCATTCCCGTCCCGACACCGATTTGACCGCCGACGATGCCGTGTCCGCCGAAATAATTATGCTCTTTCGAGAACATGTGCATCGAACCGCCCTTGCCTTTGACCACACCGCCGGACTTTCCGTAAAGTTCCGCCATTACTGCTTCGGGCGACATTCCGGCAACCATCGCCTGCACGTGATCGCGGTAAGACGAAATTACATAATCGCCTTCTTTCAAAGCCGTCATCGAACCGACAGCAATCGCTTCCTGACCGATATAAAGATGACAAAAGCCGCCGATTTTTCCGATGCGATAGACTTCCGCGCATTTTTGCTCGAAAGTTCTGCCGAGAACCATCTGATAAAGCATCTTACGAAGCAGTTCCTTATCCAGCTCTTTGATTGCGGCAAATTGCGACTTTTTTCTTTTGCTATATTCGGCTTTGGCTTCCGTCAAATTAACCGAATCGGTTACTTGATTTTCCGGTTTATCCGATTTTTTTGAAGATGTTTTATTCCCGTTTTCGCTCGGCTTCTTGGTGCTTCCGTTATTTGAATTTTTAACGGTTTTTGTTTCTTCTTTTTTTTGGCGAATTGATGTCTTTGGCAAAATTCCTTATCCTCCGCGCAGGTTTTAACTAAATTGTTTATAAAATTTCCGTATTAAATCTATCTGAAAATTATAAGCGACAGAGATACAATTGTGCAAAACGATAAATAAATTAGGAATAAAACATCTGTGATTTAGCATTTTAAGTTCAAGTAATGATAAAATTTCGCATCAAATCTACTGAAAGTATGTTTCAAAAATTTCGTCCGCTAATTTTTCTAATTCTTTTAACCGCAATTTTAATTTTGCCGATAGTTTCTTTCGCGCAAAATCCGGTTTCGTGGTCGCTCGAATCCGATGCGAAAGGCAGAACTTTAAAAGCGGATGAGAAAATAAAAACCAAACTCAAAGCGGAAATTAAAGGAAACTGGCATCTTTACGCCGTCGAACAACCTGAAGGCGGACCTTTTGCGACAAAAATCACAATTCCCGAAAATTTGCCGTTTGAATTGGACGGAAAGCCAACCTCGCCTGCGCCGATTACAAAATTTGATCCGAATTTTCAGATTGACACTAAGTTTTTCGCCGAAAAAGCCGAATTTAATCTGCCGATAAAAGCGGCAAGCGAAACCGACGGCGACGATTTGTCGGTCAACGTCAAATATCAAGTGTGCGACGACACGGTTTGTTTGCCGCCGAAAACCGTCAAAGTTTCGTTCAACGGTTTTGAAGAGGCTCAAAAAAGCGGTCAATTTTCGGTGAGCGGCAATAAACAAAACGAAAACGACCAACAATCGGCGAATACTTATCAAACTTTAAACGACGAACAACCGTCAAACGACAATCAACAAAAGCCAACCGATTTGCCGCTTTCGTCGTTTATTTGGCTGGCAATAACATTGGGTGCGCTATCGCTTTTAACGCCGTGCGTTTTTCCGATGATTCCGATTACGGTTTCTTATTTTACCAATCATTCATCGGGAAACCGCACGAAAGCCGTTAAACTTGCCGCTGTCTATTCGATAGGAATTATCGGCACATTCACAATTTTGGGAATGCTTCTGGCGATTTTTGTCGGCGCGGCTGGAATAAATTTATTTGCCGCAAATCCGTGGGTAAATCTTTTGATTACGGGTATTTTTCTGTTTTTTGCGTTCAATCTTTTCGGGGCTTATGAAATTACGATTCCAACCGGCATTTTGACGAAATTGGATAATTTAACGCGCAGCAAAGAAGGCGAAGGCAGCGGAATTATCGGCGCATTGCTGATGGGTTTAACTTTTACTTTGACGAGTTTTACCTGCACGTCGCCCTTTGTCGGCACGATTTTGGTTTCCGCTTCAAATGGCGCGTGGCAATTGCCGATGATCGGGATGCTCGCATTTTCCAGTATTTTCGCGTTGCCGTTTTTTGTACTCGCGCTTGCGCCGCAGCTAATTTCAAATCTGCCCCGTGCCGGCGGCTGGATGAATTCGATAAAAGTTGCAATGGGATTTTTAGAAATCGCGGCGGCGATGAAATTTATCTCAAACGTAGATTTAATCTGGAAATGGGGAATTTTTACGCGCTCTTTTGTGTTGGCAATCTGGATTGCTATTGGCGTAATTTTAGCGATTTATCTGTTGGGCAAATTCCAATTGCCGCACGATTCAAAACCGGAAAGAATAGGCGCGATGCGCGTTGTTTCGGCGATTTTAAGTCTTGCCATCAGTTTTTATTTATTGACCGGACTTTTCGGCGCGAAACTCGGCGAACTCGAATCGTTTTTGCCGCCCGAAACTGAAACTTCACTAAATTTTTTTAATAAGCCGGAAGCCGAAAAACTCAACTGGCGAGAGTTTGAAAATAACTATGACGGCGCGTTAGCCAAAGCAAAGACTGAAAACAAGTTGGTTTTTGTAGATTTTACAGGCTATACCTGCACGAACTGCCGTTGGATGGAAGCGAATGTTTTTCCGAAAAAAGAAGTCGAAGATGAGTTATCGAAATTTGTTTTAACCAGACTTTACACTGACGACGGCAGCGAAAATAACGAACTTCAGCAACGCTTTCAGGAAAAAACTTTTCAAACCGTTGCCTTGCCTTTTTATGCTGTTATGAATGCCGACGGCAAAACCATGGCGACCTTTCCCGGATTAACCAGAAATACGTCGGATTTTGTCAAATTTTTACAACAAGCACAGAAATAATTAGTAAAAAAGTAAAAGGGCAAAAGTAAAAAGTAAATTATACTTTTGCCTTTTAACTTTTAACTTTTAACTTTTTTATGTTAATTTTGCTGTATGAAAACTGTCAAAATCGAGAATATGATTGAAGGTTTATGCGAAATTCCCGATGCGGATTTTACTTGCGACAAGATTTATCATTTTCTTGCGAAAAATCCGGTTGATGTTGACACGATTTCGTCTTATTTCCATTGGAGCGAAAAGTTTTACACCAGAAATTTGATATTTAAAGACGAGCGTTTTGAATTGATGGCGTTGTGTTGGAGCGAAGGTCAGGTTTCTAAAATTCATAATCACGCCGATCAAATGTGCTGGATGACTGTTCCGGTCGGCAAACTTCGCGGACAAAATTTTCGCGCCGCCGAAATTGACGAAACAAAAGGTTTTTGCAAACTCGAAGAAACCGACAACTTTGATCTTTCCGATTGCCTCGCCGCCAAGGTCGAACTCGAACAGCCGATTCATCAAATTTTGAATTTGCCGGAATTTAATGAACGCGCCGTCAGTCTGCACATTTATTCCAAACCGTTTGATAAATGTCTTTGTTACTGCCGCGAAACCGACAAAATTTCTGAAGTTTCGCTGAATTATACGAGCATCAAAGGCAGACTTTGTGAAGGAATTTCGCTTTGAACCGATAAATGTTTCTTCAGGAAAATATCCAGACAGCCGCCGAAGCCGGTTGGTTTCCGTGGGCTGAACAAACGATTTTCGCCGCCGTGCAATGGCTCAAACTCGGAGTCGAAGCCGTCGGCGCGTTGGTCATCGGAATCGGCGCGATGCTGGCGATTTATTTGTTAATCATTCATTTTAAAGACCAGCAGCCGACCAATTTTAACCGCGTTCGCTTGACTTTGGGCAAATATCTGACGCTGGCTTTAGAATTTCAACTCGGCGCGGATATTTTGTCAACCGCGATTGCGCCGACACCGCAGGAAATCGGCAAACTCGCCGCCATCGCCGCGATTCGCACGGTTCTCAATTATTTTTTGACCAAAGAATTAAAGGAAGAACAAAAGCGCGAAGAAGAAATTTCAACCGTTTCAAGCGACGAAAATCTGCAATCCGAAAACTGAAATGAAGTTGAGCGAAAAACACTGGTTTATAATAATCGGCTCTATTTGCGCGGTTTATGTTCTTCTTCGCTTTTGGCATTTGACTAATTCGTGTCTGTGGTTCGACGAAATTTTCAGCGTTCACGCCGCCGAACATTCCTTTCAAAGCCTCTTTTGGTTTGTCGCGCAGGATTTGATTCATCCGCCGCTTTTCTACGTTTTGCTCAAATTTTGGGTTTTAACCGGCGGCGAAAATCTCTTATGGCTGAGAAGTTTTCCCGTTTTATTTTCAATAATCGCGCTGATTCCGTTCTTTTTTCTGTGCCGCCAACTAAAACTTACATTTCCGACAATCGCGCTCGCTTTGACATTTTTGACCGTCAGCGGCTCGCTCATTAAATACGCGCAGGAAGTCAGAATGTATAGCCTTTTACTGTGTTTATCGCTGTTTTCGATGTGGCTTTTCGTGCGTTTTCTGAACGTCGGCAAAGGTATTTGGATTTTAACTTTAATCAATATTCTGCTCGTTTATACGCATTATTTCGGCTGGTTTGTCGTATTGTCGGAAGTTTTGTTAATTTTATATTTACAGCGCATCAAAATCGAGCAAATTCTGATAATGTTCGGCATCACATTATTGAGTTTTGCGCCATGGATTTTTGCAGTTTGGCGTGCATCGCAAATAAACGCTAACTTCGCACAAAATCTCGGCTGGGCAAGCAAACCGGATTTCACAACACTTTTGCAGTTTTTATTTAATTTATTCGAGCCGTTTTATTATCAATCGAGCAGCGTTGACGCTTCTTCGATTTATCTTGTAACCGTTCCGCTAATACTAATTTTGATTACGGCTTTCGTGTTTTATTTTGTAGATTGGAAAGCCGAAAAAAACAAAGAAAAAAGTGCCATTTATTTTCTCTCGGCTTTTATATTGATTCCGATTTTGTTGGCTTTTACGGCAAGCTGGATGTTGTCTTTTTCAATTTGGGGAACGCGGCATCTGATAATAATTTTCGCGCCTTTGGCGATTTTGTCGGCGAAAATTTTAAATAAATTAAAAAAACAACAATTAAAATCAGCTTTTTTAGCTGCAATTTTTTTACTTTTCGGCATTGCTTTTTTACTTCAGACGAGGCGCGAAACGCCGCAATTTATTTGGTGCGCGTGGGAAAATCTGGCGCAGGAATTGCCGCAAACCGAAAAAAACGAGCCGACAAAAATTTACGTTTTTGAAGATTTAGTCGCTTATCATCTATGGTTCGCGCTTCACAATTCGGGCGAGAATTATCAAATTATTAAAGTAAATAATGTCGAAGGTTTGAGCGAAGACAAAGCATATTTTCTGCCGCGCGGTTTTGACGAAGTACAAACTTTGGAAGGAAATAATTTTGGCGGCGATAACTTTTGGATTGCTTTTCGTGATAAAGATTGGAACAAACTCAAACCGCCGCTGAAAAATTTGATTGCAAAAGATTACAAAATCGGAGAACCGCAAGTCTTTGAAGCACAAGGTTTAAAAGCGTTTCTGGTAAAGGCGAAAAAGAACGAATAATTATTTAGCCTTGAGGTCAATTTTAATTTGTTGTTTTGCCTGTTTCTAAAATATTTCGATAAATTTCTGCATCAACATTTCCGCCGCTGACGACGACGCAGATTTTTTTATCTTGAAATTTCTCTTTATTCTCCAAAATCGCGCCCAAAGTCAATGCGCCCGTCGGTTCGCATTTCAAATTTGCCAGCGAAAAATAAAGCCGCACGGCTTCTATTATTTTTTCGTCGGAAACTTCAATAATTTCGGAAACGCCCGATTTTATTATTTCCCAATTTTGATCGCCGAGCGAGATTGTCCGCGCTCCGTCTGCAATCGTCATCGGTTCGATTTCGTTTCTGATAATTTTTCCCGCCTGCAAAGATTTCGCCGCGTCATTTCCCAAAAGCGGTTCTGCGCCGATCAATTCCGCCTGATGTCCGTTGCGGCACAAACCTTTTGAAATGCCCGAAATCAAACCGCCGCCGCCGATTGGAGAAATTACGACATCGAAATTTTTAGCTGCAATTTCATCGCCAAGCGTTGAATTGCCTTCGATGACCAATAAATCATCATAAGCCGAAGCGAAATATGCGTCCGGCATTTTTTCGGCAAGCTGTGCGACGCGTTCGTTGCGCCCAATTTTGTTTGTGTCAACAGGATCAACCGTCGCACCGTAATTTTTAACGGCTTCGATTTTTACTTTCGCCGAAGTTACCGGCATTACAACTGTGCATTTTTTATTGGTTAATTTACAGGCATAAGCCAAAGCCTGACCAAAATTTCCTGACGAAGCGGTCAAAATTTCATCATTCGGCACGTTCAGCGAGAGATTATAAGCTGCGCGAAATTTGAAACTTCCAGTGTGCTGAAAAGTTTCCGAAGCGATTGTTAAATCAATGCCGAGAAATGTTTTTAATTTTTCCGATTCGATAAAAGTAGTCGGGCGAATTGCTTCCTGCAAAGTTTTCATTTGTTTAGAATCAACTAAACAGGCTAAACTCGTCAAGAACGATGAACAGAAATTTTATATCGAAACTGCCGCCGCGCTTTGTTCAAAACACCGTTGATTTATGCGGCGAAGCGGGCAAAATGTGGTTAAATGATTTGCCGCGAATTGTAGAAGAGCTTTCGGAAAAATGGTCGTTCAAACCGGAAAAGCCTTTTCGGAATCTGTCATACAACTTCGTCGCGCCGTGTATTTGCGAAAACGGCGAAAATGCGGTTTTGAAAATCGCTCTGCCGCTGAATAATCCCGAAATTTTCAACGAAGCGGCATTTCTGGAATTAGCCGACGGAAACGGAACGGTAAAACTTCTAAATCTTGACGAAACAAACCGCGCCATACTTTTGGAAAAAGCAACGCCGGGAGCAAATTTAAAGGAAGTTTGTCGCACGGATGTTGGAAAAGCGGTTGAAATTACGATCAAAGCGATGCGGAAAATTTTGAAAAAGCCGCCGCAAGATCATAGTTTTTGGCTTCTTGACGAATGGTTTGATAATTTTTTTTACAAATCTGAAAATACGGAATTTCCCGAAAGATTTATCTGGAAAGCGCGCGGAATCTACGAAGAATTAAGCGTTTTATCAAAGGAAAAATTTCTTATTCACGGTGATTTACACCACGAAAATATTTTATCCGCCGAAAGAGAACCGTTTTTGGTGATTGACCCGAAAGGCATCGTCGGCGAAATCGGATTTGAAATTAGCACATTTCTCAACAATCACGCTTTCTGGCTTTCTGATGATTTGAATTTGCGCGAGAAAATAATCGAAGCCGTTTTCCAGTTTTCCGAAGCGTTTGAAATCGAGCCGATAAATTTATACAAATGGGCGTTTGCCCAAATGGTCTTATCAATTTGGTGGACATTTGAAGACGGCGGACAAAATTGGCACGAAGAAATTTGGAGAACTGAAATCTGGGAAGAATTGTATTCGGATTAGCAAAAGAATAATTTTCCCGATTACAAGTTTAGTTTTTGTAAATCAAATATGTATGTTCTTGCTTCTTAACGTCTTTCGGTTAAAATAAAAATATGGAAAATGCACAATTCGGAATGATTGGTTTGGGAACGATGGGCAGAAATTTTTTGCTCAATGTCGCGGAACACGGTTTTTCCTGCGTCGGCTACGATTTGGACGCGGAAAAAGTTGAACTTCTAAATAAGGAAGGCGCGGATTATACGGTTGAAGGTGTCGGCGATTTGGTCGGATTTGTCAAAAGTCTGGAAAAGCCGCGCAAAATTATGATGCTCGTGCCGGCGGGGAAAATTGTTGATGCGGTGATTGAAAGTTTAGTGCCGTTTCTCGAAAAAGGCGACATTTTGATTGACGGCGGAAATTCGCATTTTACCGATACCGAAAGACGCGAAAAGTATCTTGATGAACTGGGAATTGAATTTCTCGGAGTCGGCGTGTCCGGCGGCGAAGAAGGTGCAAGACACGGCGCGAGCATTATGCCCGGCGGCGAAAAGGCGGCTTACGAAAAAATTGCGCCGATTTTGATTGCCGCGTCCGCCAAAGTCAACGGCGAACCGTGCGTCGCCTACATCGGCAAAGGTTCGAGCGGGCATTTTGTCAAAATGGTTCATAACGGAATCGAATACGGTTTGATGGAAATTTTGGCGGAAACTTACGATTTTATGCGGCGCGTTTTGAAAATGAATTACGACGAGATGAGCGCGACTTTTGACGAATGGAACAACGCCGAACTCAATTCGTTTCTGGTGGAAATTACCGCCGAAATTTTAAAAAAATGCGATGACGAAACGGGAAATCCGCTTGTGGAAGTGATTTTGGACAAAGCCGCGCAAAAGGGAACGGGCAAATGGACTTCGCAAGCCGCGCTTGATTTCGGCGTGCCGATTCCGACGATCGACGCGGCGGTTTCGATGCGGCAGATTTCCGCGCAAAAGGAAGTGCGGCAAATAATCGCCAAAAAATACGGAGATAACGAGTCGGAAATCACAAACCCGCCGTTGGGCGACGGAGATGTCGTGGTCAGCAAACCGGAAACGGACGTGCAAAAAGCCACCCGCGAAACTCGCGCTGCCGAAACCGTCATCAGTGAACATCACAAGTCAAATCTGGATTTACAAACCGAAACAAATACCGACAAAAAAACCGAAGTCGAAACCGACGAAAAACACGATAAAGTCGTTCGGGAAAAAGTTTTTGAGAATAAAGAAGAATTCCTGGAACTTCTCAAACAGACGCTTTTTAGTTCGTTTATCGTAACTTACGCGCAAGGAATGTCGCTTTTGCAAACCGCGTCAGTCGAGAAAGATTACGATTTAAATCTCGCCGAAATCGCCAAAATCTGGCGCGGCGGCTGTATAATCCGTTCGGAATTATTGGAAGAAATGCGCCGAGCTTACAAGAAAAACCCCAATTTGCCAAATATGATTCTCGACGACGCATTTGCCGAAATCTTAAGTAAAAACCGCGATTTTTGGTGCAAAATCAACAACGAATTTATGATTAGCCAAGTTCCGTCGCTGTGTTTATCTTCGGCACTTTCATATTTCGACGCTTTCCGTTCGAGCCGTCTGCCCGCAAATCTGATTCAAGGTCAGCGCGACTTTTTCGGAGCGCATACTTATCAAAGAATTGATAAAGAGGGAACTTTTCACACGCCGAATTGGAACGAATAAAAGATAAAAGGTAAAATCTGTCGAATTTTTCGGCGGACTTTGCCTTTTATAGAATTAAAATATCCTGCGGATAATTTATGTTTGCGAATAAATAATAATTTTCGCTCAAATCGGCGGGTTCAATTATATTTATTTTAACAATTTCGAGAAAATCACGCGCCGAAGCCGAATTATTTTTCAATAAAATTTCTTCAAGTTTCGGCAAACAATCTTCTGCCCGATAAACGGCACAAAGCGGTTGTAATCTTCCGTCCATTTGGCACGGAACGATTGCCGTGAAATCTGTCGAATCAACAGCAATACTGCATAATTTCTCAATCGCTTCTCCATTAACACGCGGCAAATCAACTGCTAAAATTACTGCAAATTCGGTTTCGCAGTCTTTTACTGCCGTGTGAATTCCGCCGGGTGCGCCGCGATTTTCGTAGATATCGAAGATATGTGGAATTTCGGCGGGAATTTTTTCTATGAAGTATTTTTGAGATTTGTTGAGAACGATTTTTACTTGTTCGCAATTAGGTTTAAGAATTTCGACGGCGTTTTCGATAAAAGTTCTTTCGCCAATTTTTAAAAATGCCTTGTCGCGTCCCATCCGCGAAGATTTTCCGCCCGCCAAAATGTAACCCGTAAAATCTTTTTTCATAAACAGGAATTTGTCCGCGAAAAACTCAAAAAATATTTGGTCTTCAATTTTCGTGTATTTTGGGTATTTCGCCGGCAAAATTTATCTTAAAAATTCGCCCGTAAAAACTCTTTCGCCATTGTGAAGATGTGCCTTCAACGAAATTATTACTGATTTCGAAGTCGGGCAATTGCTCTTTTTCGCCGTGCTTTTCAGCGGAATTAATACATTTGCTTCAGGAAAATATGTCGCCGCACATTGTCGCGGAATCGGATACGGCACGACAATAAAACTTTCCGCATTTCGTTCGCGGTCGTCGAAATAACTTGTAATATCAACGACTTCGCCTTTTTGAAAGCCGCGTTGTTCAATATCATTTTCGTTCATCAAAATCACGCGGCGCGAACCGGAAATGCCGCGATAGCGGTCGTGCAATTCATAAACCGCCGTGTTGAATTGGTCGTGTGCGCGAATTGTCGTCATTATTAATTGCTCATCTGAAAGTTTGATTTTTTCGAGATTGCTTGCTTTGAATATTGCCTTTCCGCTGTCAGTCGGAAAAACCCCGTCACGCGGCGGGTTCGGCAAATAAAAGCCGCCCGGACGTTTGACGTTTTCGTTGTAATTTTCACAACCTTTAACGCAGCGGGCAATCGAATTGCGCGCCACATCGTAATCTTCAATCATCGCTTGCCAATCAACCGTTGAGTTGTTCTTCAAAACCGATTGCGCGAGTTTGCCGACAATCCACGGCTCACTTCTCAAATGTTCGCTTGCCGGTTCCAAAATTCCGTGCGTCATCTGAACATTGAGCATCGTGCTTTCGGTTGTTTGATACTGCTCGATGCCGTTTTGAATATCTTTTTCCGTGCGTCCCAAACACGGCAAAATCAGCGATCTTTTGCCTGTAACGAGCGCGGTTCTGTTTAGTTTTGTAATTACCTGTGCTGTTAAATTACATTTTCTCAGAGCATCGGCGGTGAAATCCGTGTCAGGCGTTGCCATTTGAAAATTTCCGCCCATCGCAAAAAAAACTTTGGCGCGTCCCTCGTGCATCGCTTCAATTGATTTGACGACATCAAAGCCTTCCGTTTCGGGAACCTTGAAATTAAATTCTTTTTCCAACTTTTTGGCAAATTCAGGTTTGATTTTGTCCCAAATTCCCATCGTTCTGTCGCCCTGCACATTCGAATGACCGCGCACCGGGCAAAGTCCCGCGCCTTGTCTGCCGATATTTCCGCGCAAAAAATGCAGATTTGCAATGTCCTGAATCGTCGCAACCGCTTCTTTATGCTGTGTTACGCCCATCGCCCAACAAGTTATCACACGATTTGCCCTTGCATACATTTCCGCCGTTTCCGCGATTTCCTCTTTGACGAGTCCGCTTTGTTCCAAAATGTCTTCCCACAAAATTGTGTCCAGATTTGCCATAAATTCGTCGAAACCGGAAGTTTTCTCGTTAATAAATTGGTGGTCAAAAACCGAATTCGGCGCACCGCGTTCTTTTTTCAAAAGATGTTTCATCACGCCTTTCAAAAACGCCATATCGCCGCCAATGCGAATCGGCAAATACAAATCGGCAAATTGTGTAGATTTCAAACCGAGCATCGCCAACGGATAATTCAGAGGATTTTTATAATGCTGCGGATTCGGATTTATAAAATTCATCAAACCGGCTTCGGGCAAAGGATTGACGGCGACTATCTTTGCGCCTTTTTTCTTAGCTTCTTCCAATGAAGACATCATTCGGGGCGCACAAGTTCCGGGATTTTGTCCGATAATAATTATCAAATCCGTGTCTTCCAAATCTTCTAGACGAATGCTCGATTTTCCAAGTCCTATTGACTCGGCGAGCGCGACGGAAGTTGATTCGTGGCACATATTCGAGCAATCAGGCAAATTATTTGTGCCGAATTGACGCGCAAAAAGCTGAAACATAAACGCCGTTTCGTTTGAAGTTCTGCCCGAAGTGTAAAAAATCGCTTCGTCCGGCGAACTCAAAAGATTTAGTTCTTCGGCTAAAGTTTCAAACGCTTCTTTCCAAGAAACAGGTTCATAATTCGCCAGATTTTCGCGCAAAATCATCGGATGCGTAATTCGTCCTTGCGCGTTCAGCCATTGGTCTGATTGTTTTGAAAGTTCTTCAACCGTATGTTCGGCGAAAAACTCAGGCGTAACTTGTTTTGTAGTCGCTTCGTCGGCGATTGCCTTTGCGCCGCTTTCGCAGAATTCGGCGAGAGTTCTATCTTCATCAGGATCAGCCCAAGCGCAGGAATTACAATCAATTCCGCCTTTTTGGTTGAGATTCTTTAAAAGTTCCGTGCCGTGAATTATGCCGGATTTTTTGAAGGTGTCCTTCATCGAATCTAGAACTGCTTTTATTCCAGCGGCTGTATCGTGAATTTTACTGACTTTTAAATCGCCCAAATCTTCTGGGCGTTCAATTTTTATGTTTCCGTGTTCGTTTTTCATATTAATTATTTGCCTGCAAAATACACGAAAGAGGCGAAAAGAAATCGCTTCTAAATTTTCGCTCTTTTCGTTTCTTTCGCTGGCAGATTCTTCTAGCATTTCATTTTCGGATGCGGAAAAGCATCTTTATCATCTTCGTCGAAAGGTCTGTCAATACAGATAAAATCTTTTTCAACAGTAATTTTTAATTCGCCTAAATCACCGATATTTTGCGTTTGATAAAGTCCGATTTGATCGGTATCAGCCCAACTTTCAGCCGTCTTTTCCGGCAGAAAAACTTCGATTTGATTATCAGTTATCTGCACGAAAATCTTTTTGGTTTCGCCCGAAACACGCAATGAATATGTTAAAGAATCCGTCGGACTCGTGCCGAAAGTTATTCTTTCAGAAACATTTCCGATTTCGCGTAATTGGGTAACTTCCGTTTGCAAAAGCCGCAGACGAATCGAATTTTCTCTTAAACGCAATTTCATAAATTCTAAATTTCAAGTAACCGATTTTCTTTAACCTGAAACTCTCTCCTCGCCCGTATAAATATTAAATCTATTATCGCGTACAAAACCGAGCAGGGTAACATTAAATTCACGCGCCGCTTCGACTGCCAAACTCGACGGCGCACCGACGGAACAAATCACCGGAATTTGTGCCATTACAGCTTTTTGCACGAGTTCAAACGAAGCGCGTCCACTCAAAAATAAAATTTTGTCCGAGATCGGTAAATTATCATTTGAAAATTCCGCGCCGATCAATTTATCAACCGCATTATGCCGTCCGACATCTTCGCGCAAACTTTCTAAATTCCCCGAAAAATCAAATAATGCGGCGGCGTGAAGACCGCCTGTTTCGCCGAAAACATCTTGTTTTTCCAATAATTTGCGCGGCAAATCGTGAATCGTCAGAGCGGAAATTTGCGAGCATTCTTTTTGTTCAATCGCCTTCGCGCCGGAAACAAACAACGCTTCGAGCGAACTTTTGCCGCACACGCCGCAACTCGATGTGGTGTAAAAATTGCGCTCTAATTTTTTAAAATTTATCTTTGTATTTTCGGACAAATCAATGCGAACGGTATTTTGATTATTCGGGAATTTGCCGCAATGTTTTATTGATGTAATTTGGTTGTTAGCGTCTAAAATTCCTTCAGTAAAAAGAAATCCGGCGGCGAGTTCGAAATCATTTCCCGGCGTTCGCATCGTAATTGAAATCGCTTTGTGAACCGATTTACCGTTTTCGACGAATCCGAGCCGTATTTCAAGCGGTTCTTCAATGGCGAGCGTGTCAACCTCATCTGTAAAACCATCGGCGGAAACGCGCTGAATTTGCACTTGAAATTTTTCAGTTTTTATTTCGCTTGCCGCTTTAGCCATAAATTTAATTATAGCAAAATGAAAAAATTAACACTGCAAAAAAACTATTCGCTTTCAACAATTTTCCAAGCTGATTCTGTTTTCAGCAGTTTGCTCATCATCGAAGCGTGAACGGCATGTCCACTTTTTTCGGCTTTTATTTTTCCCAGAATCGGCATTCCTAAGAGCGCGAAATCGCCGATAATATCGAGGATTTTATGGCGCACGAATTCGTCGGAAAAGCGCAGCGGATTTTCATTGAGCATTCCGTCAGGCGTTAAAACAATCGCATTGTCCAATGAACCGCCCAACGCCAAATTTGCTTTTCGCAGCATTTCAATTTCCGTCGTAAAACC
The DNA here is from genome assembly GCA_038232235.1 of Pyrinomonadales bacterium. GTDB lineage: Bacteria > Acidobacteriota > Blastocatellia > Pyrinomonadales > Pyrinomonadaceae. The sequence goes on from JBBSIE010000001.1 coordinate 22,951, forward strand.
AAAGGTTCTGGCTGATGCGATTTCGCGTCCGAAAGAACCGTTGTTTAATGTGAAATTAAATAACTGACGATTGATAAACGGGTGCGAAAAATCAATTAAACATTCGATTTCGTAGCTGTCAGCAGGTTCAACGCTCATTTTTCTGTCGGCTTGTTCGTATTCGATTTTTTGATTTACTTGTAAAAATCTGCGTTTCGCATTTTGTTCGTCAATTCCGACTTTTTCAATTAATTCAATAAAATTTTCCGAAGAACCGTCCATAATCGGAATCTCGATATTATCGAGTTCGATAAAGCAATTATCAACGCCCGAACCGCGTAAAGCCGCCAGCAAATGTTCGCAAGTTGACAGCAAAACGCCTTTTCGCAAAAGTGTCGTCGCGTAACTGCAATGCGAAATATATTCGACGGAAGCGGGAATTTCAAAATTTTCCAAGTCCGTGCGAACAAAAATATAACCTGTGTTTGGCGGCGCGGGCTTCAACGATAAATTGACTTTAACGCCGGTATGCAGTCCGATACCATTTGTTTCGATTGTTTTTGAAATAGTGGTTTGCTTCATAACAAATTTTTGAATTATATAAACAAAGATTGTGCCAAATTCTATTAAATTATTAAGTTGTTGATAAATAGTGACTTATGCTTTGGACTTTTGACTTTAGATTTTGGACTTGTCGTTTTTCAGCAACAACCTTGTGGCACGTTTTTACTATTGACGATTTACCATTTACAATTTAGAAAGTTATGGTAATCAAATTAGCAGGACTGAAAACTTCAAAATCAAACGAAATTAAAATAGAAAATCAATCGAGCATTGATTTACCGAAAGGCGCGGAAGAAAATATTCAAAAAATGATCGCATTTTTGCCCGTCGAACATCTTCGAGGGCTTGAAAAAATTCGTCTGGTAGATTTCATCAAACATCCGCAGATGAAAAACGCACCCGCCGTCAAAGGCGATCTTCCCGGACTTTATCATCCGAAAGTCGGCAATCAAAACGCTTATCTGGAGGTTTCAACAGGCGCGCTTTTGCAGCCGACAGAAAGTTTTGCCAAGCGTTGGATGGCGAAAACTTCTTTTAAAAGCAATCTCGCCGGATTGATATTTTCTCTTGTCGGACAGCATTATTATTTGACGCTTCGGCATTCGGTCAAACGTCAAAATATCGAACCGCAAGTTCGCCAATACGCCCAGAAAAACTTGAAAGAATGGGGCGAAAAGCAGTCCGAAGGCAGCAAACGCGCCAAGTTTTTCAAACCTTTTCGTCCGCATATGGAACGCTGGGCAAAATGGCTCAACAAAAAAGCGGCTGACGCACAGAAAAAGTAATGAATTATTGGTTGGTCAAACAAGAACCCGAAAAATATTCCTTTGATAAATTAATTGCGGACGGCAAAACCGTTTGGGACGGAGTGCGAAATTATCAGGCGCGAAATAATTTGAGAGAAATGAAAACGGGCGATAAAGTTCTATTTTACCATTCGGTTTCGGAAAAAGGCGTCGTCGGTTTGGCGGAAGTTTCAAAAGAAAACTTTCCCGACCCGTCTGATAAGAAATGGATTGCAGTCGAATTCGTGCCGCTTGAAAAATTTGCAAATCCTGTTACTTTAGACGAAATCAAATCACAAAAAGATTTGCAAAACATCGCTTTAATAAAACAATCGCGTCTTTCCGTGATGCCTTTGACGAAAAAGGAATTTGAAACGATTTTAAGTATGAATGGTGAACGGTGAAGTATTAGTGATAAATAAAATGCTAAATCACTTATATTTCATCATTCATAACTCACCGTTAAAAAAATTATGTTAAAACAAGCCGTAGAATATTATCATCAACTTTTGGAAGACAACGCTTTAACCCAAGCCTCGCGTCAGTTTCTCGATGATGGCTTGGAAGGCGCGAAACTTATTTTCGGCGGCAGAAGGTTGTCGCCATATTTGCGTCCGCATTTTGTAACCGAAGCCGATTGGCAAATGGTAACGATTATTTGCGAAACAATTTGGAGTGCGCTGCAAAAGGTTAAAGATGCGGCGGTTGAAGATGCGGAATTGCTCGACGAACTTGGAATTGTCGGCATCGAACGCGAACTCGTAGCGATTGACCCGAAATACAAACAGGTTTCAGTTTCGGCGCGGCTCGATTCTTTTTTAACGGAAGATTCCTACAGTTATGTCGAATTAAACGGCGAATCTCCGGCGGGAATCGCCTTTGCGGATTCGGCGACGGAAATTTTTCTGCAAATGCCTGTAATGAAAAAGTTTGCGGAGACATACAATGTTCGAGGCTTTGAAGGCAGACCGAAACTGCTCGCCGTTTTGCTCGCCGCATATGAAGAATTTCTCGGTCACAAACCTGAAAACAAGCCTGTGATTGCGATTGTGGATTTAAAGGATTTGCCGACAATCAAAGAATTTGAATTATTCCGCGATTATTTTGAAGCAAACGGCTGCACTTCGCTGATTTGTTCGCCCGATGAATTGGTTTTTGACAACGGCAAACTTTTATATAAAGAAATTACAATTGATATTGTATATAAACGCCTGCTCGTCAACGAATATCTGCCGATTATCGAAGAATATCCGGCATTGCTCGAAGCCTACAAAGCCGGCGCGATTTGTATGGCGAACAGTTTTCGCTCGAAATTAGTCCATAAAAAAGCTATTTTCGCCGTTTTGACCAATGAAAAATACGCCCATTTGTTTAATAAAACTGAACTCGAAGCCATCAAAAAGCACATTCCTTGGACGCGCAAATTCCGCGAAGAAAAAACTATTTACAATGACGGAGAAATTGATTTAGTTGAATGGACACGCGAAAATTCGGGCAAATTAGTCCTAAAACCAAATGACGATTACGGCGGACACGGCATTTATATCGGTTGGGCTTCGGACGAAAAAGAATGGAACGACGCGATAAAAATCGCGCTCGAAAACGGCGATTATCTCGTGCAGGAACGAGTTAAAACCAGCAAAGAAGTTTTCCCGATGCTGTTTGGCGAACTCGGCGAAATAAAAATGGTCGAACAACTCGTTGACCTTGATCCGCTGCTTTTCAACGGCATCGTCGGTTCGGCTTTTACGCGCCTTTCTTCGTCCGAACTCGCCAACGTTTCAAGCGGCGGCGGAATGGTGCCGACGTTTATTATCAGCGAAAAAGAATGAAAATCCGCAAGTTACAACTGAAAAATATCGGTGTTTTCGATGATGAAACCATCGAATTTCAGCCTTGTCCGGTAAAAGATAAAGCTGAAATTCATATTTTTACGGGGCAGAACGGCAGTGGGAAAACAACGATCTTGACTGCTTTAGCAGGTGTCTTTGACCATACAACTTCAAAAAACTCATTACGTAAAAGATTTAGGAAACTCAACAATGTTGAAGAAGAAAATAAAATAAGTGTTAAATTTGATAATAGCGTTTTAATTAACATTGATAATTCTCCAAACCCTCCGCAAACTATTGTTCCTAATAAAGATAATATAAGTCAAGATGAGTTTGTCGCACTTCATTCTTCCACATTTAATTTCCCTGTAAGTTTGAATAGTCCTTCACCTCAAAATCTAACTTATGCAGTTTTCGCTCTTTCAGGTTATAGACATATCCAATCCGAACCAATAGAAGCGCACAAAGAATTAAAAGGTTTTGCTCCATTGTCTCAAGCCCTTGATTTTATAAAAGATTATAGCCAAGAAAATCAGTTATCAATTAATCAACTAATTGTTAATAACATATCAAATCGGGCATTGGCAATATCTGACGGTAGCATTGAAGAAGCAAAAAAATATGAAAAAGTTATTAAAGAAATTGAAAATGTAATTTTTGAAGTTACAGGAAAAGAAACAGAATTTGTTCTTAAAAGACGACCAAATGAATTAAAAATAAAAATAGAAGACCAAGAATTAGATTTTGATGTTTTGCCTGATGGTTTACGATCTCTAATAAGCTGGATTGCAGATTTACTTAGCAGAGTTGATTTATTGAAATGGAACGACGACTTAGCCATAACCGAAAAAAATCTCATTCTACTGCTTGATGAAATCGAAGTGCATCTTCATCCGGCTTGGCAAAGAAAAGTTTTGCCTGTTGTTCAGAAATTATTTAAAAATTCACAGATTTTCGTTTCGACACATTCGCCGTTTGTCGTTAATTCGGTTGATGATGCGTGGGTTTACAAACTGGAACTCGAAAATGGCAAAGCGAAAGTTGCGGAAGTCATAAAATCTGAAGACGGTTACAGTTACAGCCACGTTCTGAGCGAAATTTTCGATATTGACGAAGAGTTTGGTGTCGGAGTACAAAGGGATTTAGTTAGATTCAAAGAATTAAGAAACAAGATTCTCATCGCCAAAAACGGTTCGGATAAAACACAAAAAGAATTTCTGCAATTGGCGAAAAGTTTAGCAATTCAAAGCGAAGAATTACAAACAATAATTCAATTTGAACTTCGGCAGCTAAACAAAAGAACAGGCAAAAACTTAAAGATATGATGAAAATCGTAAAAACGACCACACCCGAATTTTTGCGAAATAATTATAAAAAGTGGGGAAAACATTATAAGGCAAAAAGGGATAATCCAAATAAATCAAATATATTTGTTTGGGCAACTTATCAAGGACAAAAAGTTAATAAAATACTATTGCCTTTTTTGAGAATTGAAACAAATAATCATTGTTCTTTATGTGATGGTTTTCCGTTAGAAACGACCGGCGAAACAATCGAACATTTTCGCCCGAAGGCTTCATTTCCGTTGATTTCATATCTTTGGGCAAATCTGCTTTATTGCTGTAAATACTGCAACGAGAGCAAAGGTGAAAACCCGGAACAGAAATTAATCAAACCAAACGACATAGATTATAGTTTTGAGAAATATTTCTTATTTGATTACGATTCCGGGAAGATTGAACCGAATCCTGCTTTGATTGGAATCGAAAAATTGAAAGCCGAAAATGTTATTTTTCTTTATGGGTTGAACGAATTTAACCGTCCATTTCGTCGAAAATTTTATCTGAAACAATTTCAACATATGTTAAATCCTGATGTCGAAGATTTTCCATATAGATTTATTTTTCAATAAAAATTATTCAACTTTTGCTTTTCTTGCGTGAATCAATTTATCGCCGACCGCAATCGTTACAACCCAGATAAAACCGACGACAAAACCTGCCAGAACGTCGCTCGGATAATGAACGCCGAGATATATGCGCGAAATTCCAATTAAAAGCACGAGCGAAACGGCAAGCGTCCAAATCGTGATTTTCAGCCAAAATTTATCAACGCGATTCGTCAAAATCGCCGCCAGTGCGAGATAAAAACAAAACGAGCCGAGCGAATGACCGCTTGGAAAACTGTATGAAGCGGGCAAAATCGTATCATAAAAAGGTTCGGGACGCGCGCGGTGAAAAGCGAGTTTGAGAAGAAAAAGTAAAGCGGACGCTCCGAGTGTTGTAATTGTAAAAAGAAGTGCGCCGTGTTTATGTTTTTTCACATAAAGCGCGATCACGACAACGATACCGAACAAAATCAGAAATAAAGTCGAACCGGCAAAGCTCGCCGCCTGCATCATCGAAGTCAAAAACGGCGCGGCGAAAGAATGAACAAAAGCGCGAAAGGTTTCATCAAAACGCGCCGTATCGCCTTCCGCCATTTCGTCGGCAAACCAGCCGAAGAAAAAAAGCGACACGATGGCGAAACTCAAACCGATAAACAACTCCAAACCGAGCGCGAGCCGTAAACTGCCGATGAGATTTATAAAACGGTGCAAAATGGCGTTGATTAATGACATTGAATAAAAACGATGCAAATTCTTCAATCAAATGATTCTACCAGCATTTTGGCGCGGCAAAAAATCTTGTGCTATGTTTAGATAATTAAACTTTTTTCTAAGTTAATCTACTTACTTTGCTTATCTCTAGAAATAGAACTTTGTTGCTGTTTTTTTTCAGAAAGAAGGAGAAAATAAACGAAAAAATTTTACTCGAAATTTAGAGTTGGTCTGATGACATTCGCGCTCGGTTTAGCGAGTGTTTTTGTGATGAACGGTTCACTGTAATTGTCGGATGATATTCGCGCCGTGCTGCCTGAAGTTCAAACCGAATCGCCGATAATTGTTTTTCCAATATATAAAAAAGAAATAGGCTGTGGTGTCATATATTGTTTTCCCGAAGAAAGAAAAACTTTAAAACTAAAAACTGAAAATTAAATTTGAATGAAAACTTCCGAACAAAAATCACGACTCCGCGAACTTTCCGAAGAGTTTGAGAGATTGGAACACAAATTAAAACTCGGCGGCGGCGCGGCTAAAATTGAGCGGACGCACCAAAAAGGAAAATTGACCGCGCGTGAACGCGTTGATTTGTTGTTTGATAAAAATTCTTATCAACAGGAAATCGGCTTGCTCGTTGCGTATGACGAATATGACGGAAAAGCTCCGGCGGCGGCGGTTGTAACTTCGGTCGGGAAAATTCACGGGCGCGAATGCGTCGTCGTGTCGAACGATGCGACGATTAAGGCGGGCGCGTGGTACCCGGAAACGATTAAAAAAATTTTGCGGGCGCAGGAAATTGCGATGCGAAACCGCGTGCCGATCATTTATCTGGTTGATTCGGCGGGCGTGAATCTGCCGTATCAGGGCGGCGTTTTTCCCGGTCAATACGGCGCGGCGCGGATTTTTTATTACAATTCGATTATGCGGCGATATTTGAAAGTGCCGCAAATTTCTGCCGTGATGGGAATGTGCGTCGCCGGCGGCGCGTATCTGCCGGCGTTGTCGGATGTGATTTTGATGGTCGAAGGCACTTCGTTTATGGGACTCGGCGGTGCGAATCTCGTGAAAGGCGCGACCGGGCAAACTATTGATAACGAAACGCTTGGCGGCGCGATGACGCATAATTCGATTTCGGGCGTGGCGCATTATCACACGAAAAACGAGGAGGAATGTCTCGCAAAAATCCGCAAATTAGTTTCCGAACTGCCGAATAAATTTCAGACGAAAGTTTCGATTGAAAAAGCCGCCAAGCCGAAAAACGATCCCGAAAAACTTTACGAAATAATTCCCGAAGACCATCGCGCCGGTTACGATATGCGCGAGGTTTTAAGCTGCATTTTGGATAATGGCGAACTCGACGAATTTCAAGCCGATTACGCCAAAGAAATGATTTGCGGCACGGCGCGAATCGCCGGAATTCAGACGGGAATCATCGCCAATCATCGCGGATTAATCGCGCAGAAAAGCAAACCGCCCAAATTCGGCGGCATCGTTTATACCGAATCGGCGGAAAAAGCGGCGTATTTTATCGAAAACTGTAACCGTCACGGCACACCGATTTTATTCGTGCAGGACGTTTCCGGCTTTATGGTCGGCGCGGAAGCCGAACATTCGGGAATCATCCGCGCGGGCGCGAGATTTGTCGAAGCGATGGCGACGGCGATGGTGCCAAAACTCGTTTTGACCATCAATCACGCTTCCGGCGCGGGTTATTACGCGATGGCTGGACAGGGTTTCGATCCCGATTTTATTTTCAGTTTGCCAACGGGGAGAATGGGCGTGATGGAAGGCGACTCTGCCGCTGTCGCTATTTTCGGAACGCAAATTGAAAAACTCAAAAAAGCGGGTAAGGAAATTGACGCGGAAACCGAAGCCGAGATGGACAAAGTGCGCGAAACTTACGACAAGGAAATGGACGCAAAATATGCGGCGGCGCGTGGTTTTGTGGACGCAATTGTCACGCCGGAAAATTTGCGCGACGCTTTGAAAATCGCGTTGGAGACGACTTTAAACACCGATAAACCGCATCTCGGTGCGTTTGTTTTGCCGGAAAATTTATAAACAATCGGCGTATCGGCGAGCGATCAAATTTATCGGATAATGCCGTCGAACTTTTCCGACGTTATTCGCGTATCAGTTAGCAAAGGAGAATCAATCAATCAATGAAAACTAAAATTTTGACAGCGTTTTTCTTAACGCTCGCTTTGTGCGCTGTCAATTTCGCGCAGACTTTTGACAAAGCCAAACTCGACCAGTTTTTCGACGCGCTTGCCGCCAAAGATAAGGGGATGGGCAGCGTCGCGGTTTTGAAGGACGGCAAGATGACTTTGAAACAGGGCGGACGCGAATACGTTCTGACCAAAGAAAAGTAATTTGTCCGAATGACCAAATTGCCGATGCCCGAACAGCCAACAAAAAATTTGACCGTCGAATTGATCAATGATTCGGCGGTCATTCGTTTTACGCGCCCGGAAATCAAAAATCCTTTGTCCGTCGAAACGCTCGAAGCGTTAAAAACGATTTTTCCCGCGCTGGAATCAAACGAAAACATCGCCAAAATTATTTTCACGGGTTCGGGCGACACGTTCGCCTCGGGCGCGAATCTGCGCGAGATTGCCGAAATTACAAAAGATACGGCAAAGGAATTTGCCTTACGCGGACAGCGTTTGATGAATAAAATAAGTAATTCAAAACAAACCACAATTGCCGTGATTAACGGTTTTTGTTTCGGCGGCGCGCTTGATTTAGCGTTGGCGTGTGATGTAAGAATTGCTTCGCCCGATGTGGTTTTCTGTCATCCGGGCGCGAATTTGGGAATTATCACGGGTTGGGGCGGAACGCAGAGACTGCCGCGTTTGATCGGCGCAGCCGCCGCGCTCGAAATGTTTTTAACGGCGAAAAGAGTAACGGCGCGGGAAGCCTTGAAAATCGGTTTGATTGATAAAATCGCCGTAAATCCGCTGTCGGATTCAATTGCAAACAAATAAGCGGGATTTTCATCAATAAATTATGAAAAAATTTGTAATCGGTTTAGTAACGGCTAAATTAGCGTTTCTATTGGTGTTTTTTTCGCTGACATTTTCCGCCTGCAAAAAGGCGCAACTGTCACAACAGCCGAAAGCCGCGCCGACGGCAGCCGCCGCGCCGGATGACAATATCAATCGCCCGACGAGCGAGCCTTACAAAGGCGATCTTTCGATTTTTGAGGGCGAAGACCGCGCGAAAAATTTGCAGATTGACCGCGTGATGGATATTTTGAAAATTTCAGAAGGGAAATCGGTCGCCGACATCGGCGCGGGTTCCGGGTGGTTCACCGTTCGCGCCGCCAAAAGAGTCGGCGATAAAGGCAAAGTTTACGCGGTGGAAATAAACCCGGATGCGATAAAATATATTAACGACCGCGCCAAAAAAGAAAATTTTTCAAATATCGAAACGATTCTCGGAACGGAAGATAATCCGAAATTGCCGGAAAATTCGGTGGACGCAGTTTTAATTTTGAAAACTTACCACGAAATCGGGCAACCGGTAAAGGTTCTGGAAAATGTGCGGAAATCTCTGAAAAAAGACGGCTTAGTCGGCATTATTGACCGCAATGGCAACGGTCAAGATCACGGAATAAAAGAGGAAACCGTTGTTGATGAATTAAAACGAGCCGGATTTTCTCAGGTTGATAAATACGATTTTGTAAAACCGGACGGAATGGATTATTTTCTCGTTTTCCGCGCCCAATAAAAGCCGAAATTTTTTGGTAATCTCTCGTTTAGTAAGAAATGCGGCAATCAAATTGAAGCATAAAAATAATTTATGAGAATTCTAATTTTATTTGTTGTTTCGCTTTCAATGTTTAATCCGGCGTTGGCAGTTGGAAAGATTTACGCCGAAAACGCGCCGCCGTCAATTCGCATTACGCCGCCCGCGCCAACATTTACCGATGCTGAATGGCACACGGAACTTGCCAAACGCCGCGCCGCCGCCGCTGAAAAGATGAGCGACAACAGCCTGATGATTTTATTCAGCGCGGAGCCGAAAAATTATACGGGCGACAGGGATTTTTATTACCGTCAGGAAAATAACTTTTACTATTTGACCAATCTCAAACAGAAAAGCGCGACGCTGGTCTTGATTAAAGAAAACGGCAAAACGCGGGAAATTTTGTTTATGCCGAAGCGCAATCCTGCCGCCGAAACCTGGAGCGGCAAAATGTATTCGCGCGAACGGGCGGAAAATATTTCGGGAATTAAAACGATTGCCGATGCCCGCGAATTTGCTAATTTTATTCAGTCGCTCAAAGATAAAAAATCATTTACGGCGAAAGGTGAAAATCTTTCCATCGCCAATTTTCCGCCAAATCTATATCTATTACTGCCGGAAAATGAAAAGGACAGCGACGGATTGGCGGAATTTCGGCAGGAAAATGAATTTTCAAAATCGCTGAATAATTACAAAATTATCAACGCCCAGTCGATTTTCGCCGAACTGCGTCTCGTCAAATCGCCGATGGAAATAAAACTTTTGCAGCACGCGATTGATATTACGACTGAAGCGCAGGAAAGAGCGATGTCAATGGTCGGTCAGGCGAATTGGGAATACGAAGTACAGGCGGAAGTCGAATACACATTTCGCCGCCGCAACGCCGATTATTGGGGTTTTCCGTCAATCGTCGGGAGCGGGCGCAACGCGACGACGCTTCACTACGAAGAAGCGCAGGACGCGGTGAAAAAAGGTGATTTGCTGTTGATGGATGTCGGCGCGGAATACGATCATTATTCGGCGGATGTCACGCGCACTTTTCCTGTCAACGGCAAATTTTCAAAGAAACAAGCCGATATTTATCAAATAGTTTACGACGCGCAGGAATCCGCTGCGAAAACCATCAAACCCGGCGCGATGTTTTATCAGCCGTCGAACGCCGCCGCTGAAACTCTTAAACAAGGTTTGGCAAAACTGGGTTTAATTACCGCCCCGAACGCCAAGTATCAGTTGATGTCTAACGGCACACCTTACGAAGTTGACCAATATACTTTATGGTTTATGCACGGTTGGGGACATTGGCTCGGAATGAATGTTCACGATGTCGGCGACTACGCCGCACCTTTGCGCGAAGGAATGATTTTTACAAACGAACCGGGAATTTACATCCGCGAAGACGCGCTCGATTATATTCCCGACACGCCCGCCAACAAAGAGTTTCTGGCGAAAATCCGTCCAGCATTCGAGAAATATAAAAACATCGGTGTTCGCATCGAAGACGATATGTTGGTGACGAAAACCGGCGTTGAATGGATGACCAAAGCTCTGCCGCGATCAATTTCAGATATTGAAGCGTTGATGGCGAAATCTCCGAAAGCTATGAATGCAAAAAGTTTAGTCAAACCTTTGAATCAACGATTTGCATTTTTAGATAATCAGCATTAATAAGTTATAATTTCGCAATTTCAAAAATTATTCGGGAATAATATCTTTTGTCAAACAAACTTTCTGCAAACAATGGAAATGCAAATTTGCCGCTGGTCATCGTTAATCCGAAATCAGCAGGCGGTTCGACGCATTCGCGCTGGGCGAACAACGCGAGCGATCTGCGGGCGCATTTCGGCGCGTTCAGCGTCGCTTTTACAAAAAAAGCGGGCGACGGCATCGAACTGGCAAAACGCGGCGTTGAAGCGGGCAGAAACTTTATCATCGCCTGCGGCGGCGACGGCACGATTAACGAAGTCGCCAACGGAATTTTGCAAACCGGAGAAGCTGTCGAATTGGGAATTTTCCCGTCCGGCACGGGCGGCGATTTCCGGCGCACTTTGGGAATGCCTTCGGGCGCAAGGGAAGTTGCAAAAGCATTGCGCGACGGCGTGACCAAAACGATTGATGTCGGCAAGGTTACTTTTTTAAATCATCAAGACGTGAAAGTTTCGCGGTATTTTTTGAATGTTTCCAGCTTCGGTTTGAGCGCGTCAATCAACGAACGGGTGAAATCTCAAACACTTTTTAATTGGCTGCCGGGAAACACTCTGAGCGGAAAATCGAACTTCGCGTTTGCGACTTTGCAGGAAGTTTTGGACACGGATTTTATGACGGTTCGTGTTAAAATTGACGAACAAAAAGAAAAAAATCTGAACACGATAAATTTTTGCGTGGCAAACGCGCGGTTTTTCGGCGGCGGAATGAAAATCGCCCCCGACGCGAAAATTAACGACGGATTTTTCGATGTTATCAACATCGGCGACATCAAAACCGCCAAGATTTTGCTCAATGCCTACAAACTCTACAGCGGTTCGCATTTGAGTTTAAATGAAGTCAAAAGTACGTTGGCAAAACGCATAGAGGTTGCGCCTTTTGATAAAAATCAGGATATTTTTATCGAAACTGACGGCGAACTTCCCGGCAGATTGCCCGCTGTTTATGAAGTCGTGCCGAACGCGCTGAAAGTTCGCGTTCCAAAAAATTCCCTTTAATTTAGCAACTCCCGTGAGCATTTCAGATTAACGCGCCGCCGAACGGATTTAAAAATCCGCGTCAATCTGTGTTAATCTGTGATTAATTTCTATATCCGCGAAAAAATTTATGAACGATTCATTTATCCAGCTAATCATTGATGCCGCCGAATCGCGCCGCGATAAAAAAGCGATGGAAATCGTCGGTGTCGAAGGCACGAAATATACTTTCGGCGAAATGCTCGACGCGGTGCGGAGCATCGCTTACCGGCTCGAAAAAGAAGGCATCGCGTTCGGTGACCGCGTGGCACTGATCGGCGAAAACCACCCGCGCTGGGCGATTGCGTATCTGGGAATCCTTTATCGCGGCGCAGTGTGCGTTCCGATTGACCCGCACGGCGAAATTCAGACGATTACGAATTTTCTCAAAAATTCGGAAGCGAAAATGGCGTTCATCGGCGAAGATTTTACTGACCATTTTCACAAAGTCGAAGAAAATCTCGGCGAAAAAATTTCCGCCGTTTTGCTGCAGGACAGCGAATCAAAAAACGGCTTTCAAGCATTTTCCGATTGGGCAAGCACACCGCGCACCGCGGATTTCGATAAACAACCGCCGCCCGCAAAAGCCGAAGACCTCGCCAATTTGATGTACACTTCCGGCACAACCGGCACACCGAAAGGTGTTCCGCTGACGCACGGCAATATTTATTACGAAACGCAGGGCTGTCAGGAGGTGATGAATATTTCGGAAAACGAGGTTGTTCTGAGCGTTCTCCCACTTTTTCACGTTTTCGCGCAGGTAATTAATTTATGGGTTATCGCCAGCGTCGGCGCGACGGTGATTTATATTAAAGAACTCGCCCCGGCGGAAATGACCCACGCTTTTGAGACGAAGGAAATCACGCTGCTGACCGGCGTTCCGCGGCTGTGGTATCTGTTTCACAAAAAGATTTTCGACAAAATTGCTGCCCAGCCGTTTTATGTGCGCTGGCTGTTCGGAAAAATGCTCAAATTTAATCTTTTTATGCGTAAAAACCTGAACATTAATCTTGGCAAAATTTTTTTCGGTAAGGTTCACGATGGTTTCGGCGGCAATCTCGACATCACGATCTCCGCCGGTTCGCGGTTTGATGAGAAAATCGCCGAAGATTATTACGCGCTCGGATTTACGATTATTCAAGGCTACGGTTTAACGGAAACTTGCGGAGCGGTTTCGTCCACCAGATTTGAAGGAAGTTCGGTCGGTTCGGTCGGCAAAGCCGTCAATTACGCCGAAATAAAACTCGGCGAACCGAACGAAGACGGCGCGGGCGAAGTTTTAATTAAGGGGAAAATGGTTTTCAGCGGTTATTATCAAAATCCCGAAGCGACACAGGGCGCGTTCACCGAAGACGGCTGGTTTAAATCCGGTGATCTCGGAAAATTTGACGAAAACAGCGATCTTTTTATCGTCGGACGCTCGAAAGATGTCATCGTTTTGCCGAACGGGAAAAATATTCACCCCGAAGATTTGGAAGTTCATTATTCCAAAACGCCGATGGTCGAAGAAATCTGCATTCTCGGTGTCAAAGACGAGTCTTCAAATATGGCGGGCGCGGAAAAATTGATCGCCATCGCCGTGCCTGATTTCGCGTATCTCAAACAAAATAACATCGCCAATTCGCGCGAAGCGATTCGTCACGAACTCGATTCTTTAGGACGTTCGCTGCCCGAATATCAGCGCGTCAGGGATTACGTCGTGCGTTCCGAGCCTTTGCCGCGCACGGCGACGCGCAAAATCAAACGCTTTGAACTGCAAAAGGAAATCGCTGAAAACGGTTACGACAGCAAAGCGTCGCCGGAGAAAAAGCCGCGAACATTTACCTCCGAAGACGAAGCGATGCTCAATTCAAATATCGGCAAAGCGTTGGTTAAAGCGATCAAACAAAATACGAAAGAAACTGAAAAAATTCATCCCGAAATGAGTCTGGAAATTGATTTGGGACTTGATTCGCTGTCGCGTGCGGAAGTTTTCGCCGCCCTCGAGCAAAATTTCAATATCGAATTCGATTCCGCTAAAGCCGCCAACGCTTTAACCGTTGTCGAAGTCATCAAACTGACGCAGGAATACACGGGCAGCGCAGACGCGGAGATCGTCGCAACCGATTTTGATTGGGGAGATATTGTCAGAAACGCCGGAAACAATGGAGATATTCCCGAAATTCAGGCGATTTTGCACAAATCGGCATTTTCAAATTTGGTCGTTAATGTTTTCTTCAAATTCGCCAATTTAGTATTCAAACTTCTGCTCAGTTTGGAAGTTACAGGAAGCGAAGAACTTAAAAAAATTAAACGACCCTTTTTGATTTGTCCGAATCATCAAAGTTTTCTTGATCCGTTTGTCGTCGCGTCAACTTTTGATGCCGAAACTTTAAAGCACTCTTTCGCCTTCGGCGCAACCGATTTTTTCCAAAACTCGTTTATGTTGTCCATCGCCCGACTGCTCAATACTGTTCCGATTGACCCTGACGCGCAGTTGATGAAGGCAATGAAAGCGGGTGCGATTGGTTTGAAACACGGCAAAATTCTCATTATTTTTCCCGAAGGTGAACGCGGTTTCGACGGGAAACTGCACACTTTCAAAAAAGGCGAGGCGATTTTGGCGACCGAACTCGATATGCCGATTGTTCCCGTCGCGCTCGACGGACTTTACAAAGTTTGGGGACGAAATTCAACAAGTGTTAGTCTCTCGAAAGTCAAAGTGCGCTTTGGAACGCCGTTTTACCCGAAAGACATAATTAGTGAAGATATGGAAGACGAAGCGAAATATGAAGCTGTTACTAAATATTTGCAAAATGCAGTTGCGGCAATGATTGCGGAAATGCGCGAAAACAACGAAAAAATCGTCAAACGCTAATTTCGCAGATCGTTATAATGAACTTTAGGGAATAATTTAGGCGATTTAAAGCATCAGATAATTATAGGAAGGTAAAATTTATGATATTAAATCTTTTTCAATTATTTTGTTCGGCTCTTTTAGTTTCAACGCTGGCTTGCAACGTCGTGAATGCCGATAAAAAGCTAGCGGTTGCTTCGGAAACTCCGTCGAAGGTTGTCAATGCGATGCCGACGAACGAGAAGGGAATTCAAACCGCCGTTTTTGCCGGAGGCTGTTTCTGGGGTTTGGAAGCAGTTTTCGAGCATATTAAAGGCGTGAACGACGTTGTTTCAGGCTATTCCGGCGGCGATGCGAAAACGGCTGATTACGATACGGTCAGCACCGGAACGACCGGACACGCCGAAGCCGTCAAAGTTACTTACGATTCGTCAAAAGTTTCATACGACCAATTGCTTAAAGTATTCTTTTCCGTCGTTCACGACCCAACTGAGCTTAATCGGCAAGGTCCCGACACCGGAACGCAGTATCGTTCGGCTGTTTTTTACAACAGCGACGAACAAAAACGCGCCGCTCAGAGTTATATTGATGAATTAACAAAAGAGAAAGTTTTTTCGCGTCCGATTGTAACGCAAGTCGTGGAACTCAAAGACTTTTATAAAGCCGAAGATTATCACCAAAATTATTTGGACAATCATCCGAACCAGCCTTATATCGTCATCAATGACAAACCGAAAGTCGAAAATCTGCAAAAGCAGTTTCCTGGTCTTTACATTTCAAAATAGGGCTTAATTGTAACTATATTTAAACGCGGATGGACGCAGATAAAATAAAAAAATCTGCGTCCATCCGCGTTTATCTGCGGTTAAAACAAAGAGACATTACTTTTTCGTAACAATCACGGGCAAATTCTTCGCCGCAAATTGTTTGTTGAATTCCGCGATGTCTTCCGTCTTGATTTTTGCCAGTTTCGCCAATTGCGCGTCAATTTTCATCGTCAAATCATTATAAACAATGTAAGCCTGTGCCGTCGGCGCGTCGTCTGAACTGCCGACCGATCCGCCCAAGGAAGCGAGTTTGTTGTTTAATTTAATCGGAAAATTCAGCGCGTCCTGACCGCTTTTGATTTTTGTTTGAATCAATTCTTCTTCAACCGCCGTTAATTGTTTAACGATTTCCCGCGCCTTGTCAGCTAAATCCTTTTGTTCGGGTTTAAGCTTTCCTGCAACGTCCGTCAATTGTTTTTTTATTTCGCGGATTTCCGCAATTGATTTGTGTGTTTCGGAAAGTTTATCGTTGATTTTCGTCATTAATTCATATTGTTTGACAAAATCTTCTTGCGTCGCCGCCAGACGCGGATCGGCTTTGATGGCGAAAGATTCAGTTGAAACGGGTTTGCCGTCAACGCTCAGACGCGCTTGATAATTGCCCGGCGTAACTTTTGCTCCGGCTAAAGAGCCGCCCCACATAATCAAACCCGGCAATGTCGTCGCGTTTGGCAGACGGTAATTCCAGACGAAAGTGTTTAATCCGGCATCAGTCGGAAGCGGCGGTTCTCTGTCCGGCGACGGAAGATTCGGTTCGGGCGAAGTTTGATCTTTCGGTGTCGCCGGTTCGGGTTTTTTGGTGAATGTGCGAATAATTTTGTCGCTTGCGTCCAAAAACTCTAATTTGACTTCTTTGGTCGCTTTTTCCTTCAAATAATAATTGACGACAACACCGTTCGGCGGGTTTTTTCCGACTGTCGCCGTCGCCGGAAGTTCGAAACCACCTCCGCCGCCCGCTGTTCGATATGCGTCTTCCGGTTTGAAAAGATAAGCCTCGGCTTTTTTTGCGTCGGTTAAATTGTAAAGCATCGGCAGATTATCCAAAACCCAAAAAGCGCGTCCCTGCGTGGCGACGACTAAATCCTTTTCGCGTTTGTGAATCGCCAAATCGGTAATCGGCACGACCGGCAGATTTAACTGTAAAGACTGCCAGTTTTCGCCGTCGTTCGCCGAGTAATAAATGCCGCGTTCAGTTCCGGCATACAAAAATCCGCGTTTGTTCGGGTCTTCGATGATGACGCGCGTAAATTCATTGGCAGGAATGCCGTTGACAATTTTTTTCCAGTTTTTGCCGTAATTATCCGTTTTATAAAGATACGGTTTTTGATCGTCGTTCTGATAATTGTTTGCGGCAAAATAAGCCGTTCCCGCGTCAAACGGCGAAGCGCGAATTTCATTGATGCGAACCCATTCGGGCAAATCTTTCGGCGTTACATTATCCCATTTCGCGCCGTTATCCTGCGAAACGTGAACCAAACCGTCGTCGCTGCCAACCCAAATAATGCCCGCTTTGACGGGCGATTCGTCCATTGCAAAAATCGTGTCGTAATATTCGATGCTCGTGTTGTCCTGTGAAATCGGACCGCCCGAAGATTTTTGGCGTATCGGATCGTTTCGCGTCAAATCCGGCGAAATTATCTGCCAAGATTGTCCTTCATCCATCGAGCGAAACAGGACATTTGCTGCCGTATAAAGCGGATATTTTCCGCCGGTTTGGTGCGGCGAAAACATAATCGGAAAATTCCATTGAAAACGGTATTTATAATCAACCGCGCCCGAACCCATCGGATTTTCAGGATATGGATTGACATCTCGAAATTGTCCGGTTTTATGATTGTAGCGCGTCAAATATCCGTCGTAACTTCCGGCAAAAACGATGTCCGAATCGGTTGGAAGCGGCGCGATCCAGCCGGATTCGCCGCCGCCGATGTCATACCAATTTTTATCGGTAATTGCAAAATCATCGGAACGGCTGGCGATCTTCACCGTCGAGTTGTCCTGCTGTGCGCCGTAAATGTTATACGGAAAATCTTCGTCCAAAGTAACACGGTAAAACTGTGCCGTCGGCTGGTCTTGTTCCGTCCATCTTTCGCCGCCGTCGCTCGAAACATTCGCGCCGCCGTCGTTGCCTTCGATCATTCGTTTGGCGTTGTCGGGCGAAATCCAAAGATCGTGATTATCGCCGTGCGGCGTTCTAATCGAAGCGAAATTGCGCCCGCCGTCAATTGATTTAAAAAATCCGACGTTTAAAACATAAACCGTATTTTCGTTTTCCGTGTCGGCATAAACGCGGTTGAAATACCACGGACGCTGTTTGATATTCGGATTATCGCTCATCTTTTGCCACGTTTCGCCGCCGTCGTCCGAACGGTAAAGTCCACCTTCTTTGGCTTCCACCATCGCCCATAATCTGTTGGCATTGACGGGCGACACAGTAATATTGATTTTGCCGAGAACGCCGGCAGGCAAACCTTTATTGCGCGAAATTTCCGTCCACGAATCGCCGCCGTCAATTGATTTGAAAAGTCCGCCGCCTTCGCCGCCGCTGTCCATTCGATACGGTTTGCGGCTGATTTGCCAGAACGCGGCGTAAAGCGTGTTCGGATTTGTCGGATCAATCACCAAATCGCTCGCGCCGGTTTCGTCGTTGCGGTAAAGAATTTTTTCCCAAGTTGTGCCGCCGTCTTTCGTGCGAAAAATTCCGCGCTGCTGGTTTTTGCCCCACAGATGTCCGATTGCCGCGACATAAACGATATTCGGGTTTTTCGGATGAACACGCACACGCGAAATTTGCTGCGTATCGGTCAAACCGATGTTTTTCCAAGTTTTGCCCGCGTCGGTTGATTTATAAACGCCGTCGCCGCTCGAAACATTGCCGCGCACGGTTTCTTCGCCCATTCCGACATAGACGATATTCGTATCGGAATCCGCCACGTCAATCGCGCCGACCGAGCCGGTTTTGAAAAATCCGTCGGAAATATTTTGCCAATTGATGCCGCCGTCAACCGTTTTCCAAACTCCGCCGCCGGTTGCGCCGAAATAATAAACATTCGGCTGATCTTTAATGCCTTCGACCGCGCCGACGCGCCCGCCGCGAAAAGGTCCGATCAACCGATATTGAAAGTTTTTCAAGGGATCGTTTTTCGTCGCGTCCGCCGTCGCAATCGGTTTAATTTTTGTTACGTTTGGGGTCGCTTCATTTTTTTCCTGAGCGAAACTCGGAATAAAAAGTATCAGCGAAAAAAGAATAGCTAAAATCATCGGCGATTTTAAAGACATTTTGGGCATATAAAATTTACCTGCTTTATTTTGGATTTGGAATTGTTTTAGAAGTTGTCTGAAAACTCTATAATTACCGATTTTGTCATCGAAGATGACTAACATTATAGCCTAGCGAGAATCGCTAGGTAAAAATAAATCGTTCAATCGCTCGCTGAAGGCGAGCAACATTCTCCGTCGGTTGTTCGACGCTTTCAGCGTCGGAATAATTGACTTCGCACGTCCTAGCAATTCTCGCTAGGCTATAATGTTTATCGCCGTTGGCGACTTTTTCAAGTTTCCAAACAGTTTCTTAGAAAATTTTTACTAAAAGAAAGTTAAATCAATAATGTGCAAAATGCAAGTTGTTTAAAAGCTATAAGTCCAAAGTTAGATTGCTTCGTGGTAATAACGGAAAGTCGTTTCGTGATGTGTGATTCTTACTCGTTGCTTTATTGTCTTTCATTTAATCCGTATATTGTTGGTTATGAGTTTTAATGACGACCTTATGCTTTGGTTAGCTCGCATCATCGGACTTTTGAGAATTATATAGGCTGTTCATACAACTACTATTGACAATAGTAGTTGATTTGGAATATTCTTTTTTTATGAAAATTCCTTCGTTCACAATGCACGGATTTAAGCGTCCGCGTGAAGCCGTTAAATCTGCACTTGGCAAGTTAGAGCGCGAAGTGATGGAAGAAATTTGGCGGCGCGGTGAACAGAGCGTCCGCGAAATTCACGCGGCATTTGACGAGCGGGCGGCTTATACGACTTTGATGACGACGCTTGACCGTCTGCACAAAAAAGGTCTTCTGGAACGGCGCAAAGAAGGACGCGCTTTTTTGTATGCGCCGCGTCTTTCGCGCGAAGATTTTACGCAAAGCGTGGCGAAAGATGTAATTGACGGACTTTTAGGACAAGCCGATGGCGAAACAAAGCCTGTTTTGGCTTGCATCGTTGATGCTGTCGGCGAATACGATAATGAAATGCTTGATGAACTCGAAAAACTATTGAAGGAGAAGCGGCGCAAACTGAAATCGAAAAAGTAGAAATGTTATGTATAACCTTTTGGGAATTTGTCTTGCGCTCGCCGCTTTGTTAGTCGTCAACGTGCTTGCGTCCGTTTTGACGGTAACATCTTGGCGGGTAGTTTCATGCTTTACTAAGAATTTAAGTTTTGCAACTCGCGCCTGTCTTATCTTCATTTGCCGGACTTTTCCCGCAACAGCCGCTTTACTCGTGGTTCTCTTTTTTTTCGTTCCATCGTATTTGGCTTTTGAGCCAAACCAAACGGGCGAAACTGTCAGCATCAAACTTGCTTTGCTTGCACTATTTTCGGCAATCGGGATCGCGTTGGCTTTGTGGCGCGGAATTGCCGCGTGGTTTGTTACTAAAAAATTGGTCAGTAATTGGCAAACACATTCCGAAACTATTTTTCTCGAAAATTCATCAATTCCCGCGTATCGAATAAATCATCAGTTTCCGGTGGTTGCCGTAATTGGCGTTTTTCGCCCGAAATTATTTGTTGCCAAGCAAATCTTTGATTCACTTAATGACGAAGAACTAGCGGCAGTTATCGCGCACGAAACGGCGCACATTACAGCAAGGGATAATCTCAAACATTGGTTAATGCGAATTTGCCGCGATGTTTTAACAATTATTCCGTTAAATCGCGCTCTGGATAAGGAATGGAAGGAAGCAATAGAATTCGCGGCGGACGAAAAAGCAGCAAGAATTCGAGGCGGCACAATCGCGCTTGATTTGGCGCAAGCACTAATTAAAATTGCCCGTCTTATTCCCGCCGGAATCAAGCCGACGATGTCCGCCGGAGCGTTTCTAATTGACGGCGACGCGACGAGCGGAGATGCGTTGACGCGGCGTATTCAAAGGTTGACAGAATTTTCGGAGAGCGAACTTAACTTTCCAGTGTGGCAACAACGCTTTTCGAGTTTCATTACTTGGAGTTGTTTTAGCTTCCTGCTTTTGACTATCGTAACGATAGCAACGAATTCTGATGTTTTGGCGACTATGCACACCGGAATTGAACAAATTGTTAGGTTTTTAAGTTAATTTTTTTCAGCGGCTTCTCAAGATTATAAGAGCCGCTTTTATAAGCCTTGAAATACTACCAACGATAGTATTTGGAATACGATGATGAATGACTTCGACTTTGTAAATCTTTCTTCAACCTTCGGGCTGATTGCCACCGGATTTTTTACCGCTAATTTGCTGTTGGGAGTTTTTCTTTCGACTAAATACCAAAGGACTTTGACTTGGCAAAGAATGCCGCGCTTCGTGCGTTCAATCAGTCTTTATCAAATCCATAATTACACGGCTTACATTGCATTATTGACAGCCTTCACTCATCCGGTCTTGCTTCTCTTTGACAAGAAGGCTGATTTTTACCTTCTCAACATTGCCATTCCTCTGACCGCGCCGCATCAAAATTACATTTACACATTTGGCGCACTCGCCTTTTACGGACTTTTAACGGCAGTGGTTACTTCAACCGTTTTCGTGCGGAAATTGTTCACGAATCGCACTTGGAAACTGATTCATTTTGTTTCGTATGGCGCGGCAATGCTCTTTTTGATTCACGGCGTTTGGGCTGATCCGTTGTTACTTGATAGACCCGTGAATTTTGTGGACGCGGAAAAAGTCCTGAGCGAAGCCGGAATAGTTTTGCTAATAACGGCAATTATTTTTCGTCTCAGATACGCGAAAAAAAAGCGCGAAAGCGAAACTTTTTACCCGCTTAAAGTTTCACGCATCATCAGGGAAACCGATTCAGCTAATTCGTTTGTTTTGGAAATACCGGAACGACTCAAAAAGCAATTCAAATATCAGCCCGGACAGTTTATTACTTTGAGAGTGCAAGGCGGAGATTCATTTATCAAGCGTTCGTATTCAATGACCAGTGCGCCTGAAACCGATTCGTTTTTGAGTATCACGATTAAACGATTAGGACGAATTTCTAATTATTTGCTTGATACTGTCAAAGAAGGCGATGAGTTAATGGTTCTCCCGCCCGCAGGTTCTTTTTTCAGAAAGCCGACAAGGAATCAGACGCATTATTTATTCTTTGCCGCCGGAAGCGGAATCACGCCGTTTCTTTCAATGACCAAATCACTTTTGAAAACGCGCCCGGACAGCCGGATTACTTTGATTTACGCCAATCTAAACGAAAACTCAATCATTTTCAAAAACGAGTTAGACAAATTGGAGCAAGATTTTTCAGCGCAATTTTCGGTGATTCACGTTTTGGAAAAACCCGAAAGTAATTGGACGCGCCGTAAAGGAATGTTGATGCCGGATTCACTTAACGAACTGATAGACGAGCTTCTCAATAATTCGCCCGAAAACACGGAATATTACATTTGCGGAGCAGTCGGATATATCAACTTAGTTGAAAATGTATTGCTTGAAAGAAATGTGTCAGTCGAGAAAATTCACGCTGAGAAATATACCTTTGCGCCGGACGTTAATGTTTTGAACGGTGATGAAACGCCTAAAAAAATGTTGCAAGTCGGCGATGCGGTTAAATCCGAAAACGGCAGACCGCAAAAATTAACGATTCAATTAAAAGGAGAAGTTCGAGAAATTGATTATCGGCAAGGTGAAGCGATTCTTGACGCGGCATTACGCGCCGGACTTTTCCCGCCGTTCGCTTGTCAGGAAGGCGTTTGCGCCAGTTGCAAGGCGACGGTCAAAAGCGGGTGCGTCGTAATGTTGAAGCACGAAGCATTAACGCCACTCGAAGCCGACCAGCAAAACATCTTGACTTGCACCGCCGCCGCAATTTCCGAAAATACGGTGGTGAGTTTTGATGAATCATAAAATCAAAGTGATTTTCAAAGATAGGATATATTTATTATGAAGCTGCGAAATTTTTCTTTATTCGCTATTTTATTTTTTGCTTTGTTCATTGTGCCTATCGGAAAGCCCGCAGTTCTCGCGCAAGACCAAACGCCAAAGCCGGACATCAAACCGCAAGCCTCGCCCGCGCCGTCGCCCGAAAACAAAAGCCGTTGGTCAGGTTCGTATCAAGCGACGTTTAATGTTTCTGTTCTTGGAAAACCGAAGCCGTCTTTAGGTCATAAGTTCAGTCTGTCTTACGCGCCGACGTTTGGCGGTTCGTTTGATTCGCGGTTTGAGTATTATGTTGACGGTTCGTATAACGCCGACCCGCCCGGACAACTTCTCAACAATATCAACGAGCCGAAGTTTGAAGCGCAAATCAATTACACGCGCCCGATAAACAAACGCTTTGCCGCCACCGCCGGAATTTTGTATCACTACAATTTCAAGTTTCCAGACAAGTATTATTGGGCTTTGGCGGGAATTATTTACACCGAACAGCTTAACGAAAAAGTTACGCTGACAGCCGCCGGTTTAGCCGAAAAGAAACTTTCGGGCGGACGAGTTTTTGTTGACGGTTCAGCAACGCTCGAATATCGTTTTGCGCCAAAATTGAATACGCAAATTTCAGTTCATCGTTACGAAAATCTAGGACAGTTTGACGCGAATCCGACGCAAAAATTAGAATATGAGTTTGGCGTAAATCGCTCGTTGAAATACAAGCAAGCAATCGGTATTTCGTTTTTTAGGCACATTCAGTTTAACGCGCCGAATGACCAATTTTCATTTTTGAAATTCAAATACATCATCGGATTTTAGAGAATCGAATGAAAATAAAAACGTAATCTAACAAATCATTGGACGTGAGGACGAAACAGTTTCTCTTTATAATCTTGAATTGTTTCCCTGATGTTGTGTGAATACGGTTTCGCCCCACGTCAATTCAATCGTTAAACTGACTTAAAACTTTGGACTTCAATTTAGAGAACGCGAACTTCGGTTTTGAGTTTTTCAACCAATTCAACTGCGCCTTTCTTTGCATCGCCGTCGCCGAGCATTTGAGTTTGCTTGGTTTTGAGCGGCATATAAACTTTTTGAATCTGCTGTGCCGCGCCGAAACTTTCGATATTTGGTGTAACTTCTTTGATTTCCTTCTTTTTCGCCGCCATAATTCCTTTTAAAGAAGCGTAACGAATCTGCGAAATTCCCGATTGAATCGTCAAAAGCGCGGGCAGTTGGTATGTGAACCATTGATACCAGCCGCTTTCGAGTTCGCGTTTGACGCGCAGATTGCCGTTCAAACTTTCGCGGTCAATGTCAATTACAATCGTCGCGTGCGGAATGCCAAGCAGTTCGGCTAAAATCACGCCCGTTTGACCGTAACTCGCATCGTCCGACTGCAAACCCGTAAAAATTAAATCGGCGTTTTCATTACGAACCGCGTCGGCAATCGCTTTGGCGATTTGATGCGGCGATAATTTGTTGTCTTCTTCGACGATAACGTGAATCGCTCTGTCAGCACCGCGTGCCAGTGCATCTTTGATAACTGTTTTCGCACTTTGTCCGCCGAGTGTGCAAACAATGACTTCGCCTTCATTTTTTGCTTCCTTGAGGCGTAACGCTTCTTCTAAACCGTAGCCGTCGGATTCGTTGGTTTGGTGCGCGATATTCGATTCGTCAATCCATTTTTCGTCTTTGCCGATTCGCAAAACTGCGTCTTTGTTGGCAACCTGCTTCATTAAAACAATGATTTTCATAATTTTACCCGTCTGAAAGTTTTTTGATAATTGATTTTGCTAAATTCTCATTTATTTCGCTATGGCGCGGAATCGGCTGAGATCGTTTGGTCTTGTGATTTGAATACCAATCGTAGTTTCCGCCGTGTCAAACAAATACACAACCGAGTTTTTCAAGCCCGTTTTATCAAATCGCGTCTTTTCATTACGCAACAGCCAACTCTTCAACCTTTCTGATAAAAGGAATTTCTTCCGTTTCGATGTCAGTGAACAAACTTTTCAAATTTACCAAAAGTTCTTGTTTTGAATATCCTTGCGTTTCATAATCGGGATAATCATTTAAAGAACCAATAAAAAGTTCGCCTTCCTTCCAAAATGTATATTTGACAGTTTTTATTTCTTTGCAGCAACTAATCTAATTTGTAAATTTATCAACTCTTTTACCGATATTATCCGATACGTTAAACACCTTTCGCAAAGGTATTTTTCCGAATAATTGATATTCGCCAACCGCCGCGAGTCCGGCGGAAGCAAAACATCCGCACTGCGAACAATCGGGCGTGCCGCCGAATTGACACGGCACGACTTTATTTTCGAGATTTGCCGTCAAATTCAGCGTCGTGCGGGCGAAAATGCAATCGTCAGGCGATTTTGGCGGATTTCGATAGCCGCTGATCACCTGTTTCGGCATATTTAATTTGGGGAATTTATGACGAAATTCGTCGAGTTCGTCAATAATTTTCGTTCGCATCGTTGGCGTGAGAATTTCTTCGCCTTCCGCGCCGATTTGCGGCGTGAACAAACTAAACCAAATCCTTTGAACTTCTTCGCGGGCTGACCAAAATTCGAGAAATTCTTCGTAATAACCCGGACGATTCGCCGTTTGTCCGGTAACGGTACAGTGAACCGTAATCTGATGTCCGCTGATGTTTCGCAAAATTCTTTCGTAAGTGGCAGGCTTGCGCCGCGCATCGTGTTCGGGCTGCAAACCGTCAATCGAAACGACAATATATAAGCCCTTGATTTTGCTCCAATTTTTCGGAATCTCCCGCACGGCACTCGTAACAACTTGAACGGCGATTCCCATTTCGCTCAATTGCGGCAGCAAAATGTCGAGTTCCCGAAATCTGATGAGCGGTTCGCCGCCGACAATTGAAAGATGAAGCGGGCGATGTTCCTTAACTAGCTCTAACATTTTGGCGACGAGTTCGTCACCTTTGTAATCGCTGACTGTTCTTAGAGTTTGCCCGATTTCTTGTAAATGTTCCGGCTCGTAAGCGTAACAACCCGGACAGCGCAGCGGACATTCGCGCGTAATTTCAATCGAAAGCGACGGCTGCCGTCCGGTGAGTATTTTCCCCCAAGCCTTTATAACATCTAACCTTTGCATAAATCCCTGCTTGTTTATTTTAGTTTTTCGTTAAAACTTTTCAAACTTTACGAATTAACGCAAGGTTCTAAAATTCGGTAACAATTATTCTAAAAAACGCTTGAATATCAAACAAGCATTTGTTCCGCCGAACCCGAAACTATTCGACAAAGCAAATTCAAATTCGGCTTTTCGCGCCTTGTTCGGCACATAATCCAAATCACAATCGGGGTCAAGAAATTCGTAATTGGTTGTCGGAGGTATAATTTGGTTTTGCAGAGCTAAAACGCTGAAAACCGCTTCAATTCCGCCCGCCGCGCCGAGCGCGTGTCCGGTCATTGATTTCGTCGAACTGACCGCCAATTTATAAGCGTGTTCCCCAAACGCCTGTTTAATCGCCATCGTTTCAAACTTGTCATTATACGGAGTTGAAGTTCCGTGTGCGTTGATGTAGCCAATTTGTTCGGGTGAAATTCCGGCATCCTTCATCGCTTTCAGCATTACCCGCCGGGGTCCCGAACCTGTTTCATCAGGCGCGGTAATGTGATAAGCGTCGCCGCTCATTCCGTAACCGACAATTTCGGCGTAAATTTTTGCGCCTCGTGCTTTTGCAAAATCGAGTCCTTCCAAAATTAAAAGTCCCGCGCCTTCACCGCAGACAAAACCGTCGCGTTCCAAATCGAACGGGCGCGAAGCGTGTTTCGGATCGTCGTTGCGCGTCGAAAGCGCGCGCATTGCGGCAAATCCCGCAACTGACATCGGCGTAATCGCCGATTCTGCGCCGCCGCAAACCATCGCGTCGGCATCACCGCGCTCAATAAATCTAAAACTGTCCCCGATTGCGTGTGCGCCCGCCGCGCAAGCCGTCGCCGTCGCCGTGTTTGGACCTTTTAAGCCGTGTCGAATCGAAACATTGCCCGCTGCTAAATTGACTATTGACTGCGGAATGAAAAACGGCGAAACGCGGTCAGGTCCGCCCGACAGCATTTTATCGTGTTCGCGTTCAATCGCCCAAAAATCGCCGATTCCCGAACTGATATAAGTTCCGATCATCTCGTCGTTGGAAGCGTCAACTTTCAAACCGCTGTGCTTTATCGCTTCGTCGGACGCGGCAATCGCAAAATGTGTAAATGCACCCATCCGCCGCGCTTCTTTTTTCTCAAGATAATCCAGCGGATCAAAATTTTTAACTTCCGCGGCGATTTTGACCGAATATTTTTCCGTATCGAACTTTTTGATATAGTCAACACCGCTTTCACCGCGAAGCAACGCCGACCAAGTGGTTTCGACATCGTTTCCGCACGGCGTGACCAATCCGAATCCGGTTACTACAACACGACGTTTCATAATATTTAGTAAATCGTGAATTGTAAACGTAAATCGAAATTCTTTTTATTGACGATTGACGATTTATGATTCACGAAATTAGTCTTGTTTATGCTGTTCGACATAAGCGTAAGCGTCGCGGACAGCTTGAATTTTCTCCGCGTCTTCGTCGGGAATTTCAATATCAAATTCCTCTTCAAAACGCATTACGAGTTCGACCAAATCCAACGAGTCCGCACCCAAATCTTCGATAAAGCGAGCATTTTCCGTAACTTCCGCTTCATCTACACCTAATTCATCAACAATAATTTGTTTAATTTTATCTTGAACTTCTGACATATTTTCTCCTGATTCCTTTATAAATTATCTAATGTATTCTTCAAATTGTCTGCATTTTCGACGTTCAAACTGCGAACATCGCGGTTAATTTGTTTAACCAAACCTGACAAAACTTTTCCTGTTCCGACTTCGATAAAAGTTTCAACTTCCTCGATTATCAAATTTTCAACCGATTGCGCCCAACGCACAGGATTTGACACCTGTTCGGTCAAAGCCTGTTTTACTCTTTCACTTTCGATATTTTTTTCGGCGGAAACATTTTCAAAGATTGGAAACCGCAAGTCTTGAAATGTAATTTCTGCCAAATCCTTCGCCAGTTTTTCCTGTGCCGGGAGCATCAAAGCGCAATGAAACGGTGCGGAAACATTGAGTTTTATCGCTCGTTTCGCGCCGCGTTCCTTTAATAATTCACAAGCACGGTCAATCGCTTCTGCATTTCCGGCAATGACAATTTGCGCGGGCGAATTGATATTTGCCGGACTGCAAACTTGTTCCTCGGCGGCTTCAGCACAGGCGATTTCCACAGTTTCTAGCGGCAACCCCAAAATCGCCGCCATCGCGCCGACTCCAACCGGCACGGCTTCCTGCATATATTCGCCGCGTTTGCGTACTGTTTTCACCGCATCCGAAAAACTCATCGCGTTTGCCGCAACAAGCGCGGAATATTCGCCCAAACTATGTCCGGCAACAAAATCCGGCATCGGAAAACCTTCGCTTTCCATCGCGCGAAAAGCGGCAATTGAAGTTGTCAAAATCGCCGGCTGCGTGTTCGCCGTCAAAGCCAAATCTTCCGCCGTGCCGTTAAAACACATTTCCGAAAGGGCAAAGCAGAGCGCGTCATCGGCTTCTTCAAAAACTTTGCGCGAAGCAGGGAAATTGTCAAATAAATCTTTCCCCATCCCGACAGTTTGTGAACCTTGTCCGGGGAAAATATAAGCAATTTTACTCATTCTAAAATCTTATGACAGTTCCGCCCCAGGTTACGCCGCCGCCGAATGCGGTTAATAAAACCAGACTTCCTTCCTTGATTTTGCCCGATTCGATACATTCGTCGAGCGCAATTGGAATCGAAGCGGACGAAGTGTTGCCGTGTTCGGCGATGTTTGAATAAACTTTTTCTTCGCAAACGCCGAGCCTTGTAGCAACCGCGTCGGTGATTCTTTGATTTGCCTGATGCGGAATTA
Organism: Pyrinomonadales bacterium; assembly: GCA_038232235.1. Classification (GTDB taxonomy): domain Bacteria; phylum Acidobacteriota; class Blastocatellia; order Pyrinomonadales; family Pyrinomonadaceae. Next base: position 51,916 of record JBBSIE010000001.1, read on the forward strand.
CAAGGTCAACATCGTCAACCGTGTAACCGGCTTTTTCGAGCATTTCGGCTGAAATATCCGCCATCGAACGGACTGCGACTTTGAACAGCTCGTTGCCCTTCATTTTGAAAAAATGATCGCGGTTGTCAATCGTTTCGTGCGTCGTTCCCAATTTAGTACCGCCGCCCGGCGCGTAGAGAGCTTCTTCATAACGCCCGTCGGAACGAATTTTCGTCGCCAAAATACCTTTGTCTTCAGCAACCGCGCCGATGACTGCCGCGCCCGCGCCGTCTCCGAAAATCACGCACGTTCCGCGGTCTGTATAATCAACATATTTCGTCAAAACTTCTGCGCCGATGACTAACGCGTAGTTGATTTGCCCGGTTTTTATCATTGATTCGACTATCGTCAAACCGTATAAAAAACCGGAACAAGCCGCAAAAATATCCATTCCGGCGGCATTCGTCGCGCCCAATTGAGCTTGAATCAGCGCGCCGGTCGAAGGCATTATCTGGTCGGGAGTCGTCGTCGCGCAGACAATAATATCAATGTCTTCGGCTTTCAAACCGGCGCGTTCTATCGCCTGTTGCGCGGCTTTCGTGCCGAATTGAGAAGTATATTCATCGTCGGCAGCTTTATGACGCTGTTTAATGCCGGTGCGCGATGTGATCCAATCGTCGGATGTTTCGACGATTTTTTCCAAATCGGCATTGGTCAGAACACCGCTTGGATAACTGTGTCCCATTCCGATAATTCCTGCATTGTTCATTTGTCTAAACTATTCTGTTTCTTTGACGATGAGAATTTGGCGACCTTTATACATTCCGGTTTTCGGATCAATGCGATGCGGTTTCATCGCTTCGCCCGTAGCTTCGTCAATGTAATATTGCGGAACTTTCAAATGGTCGTGCGCGCGGCGCATCCGCGTGCGTGAATGGGAATGTCTTCGTTTTGGATTTGGCATAATTTCCTCTTAAATATTTTTGTTAAATTACCTTATATTATTGTTCTAAAATTTCAAATCGCCTAACGCTTCCCAGCGCGGGTCAATTTCTTTTTCCTGACACTTACAATCTATCAAATTTCGGTTCACTCCGCACTTCGGACATAAACCTTGACAATCTTCTTTGCAAAAAATCTGCGTCGGCAAATTCAGTAAAATTTGTTCGCGGACGAGTTCTGTCAAATCAATTTGGTCGTCTTCGATAATCGAAACATCCAAATCATCAACACCGAGTTCGGCTTCTTTGGCTTCCGTATAATTTTCCGGTGTAACAAAAGCCGCGTCGAAAGGTATTTCAAGCGAACTTTCCGCCGAAGTTAAACAACGACTACATTCAATTTGAATATCACAAAAAATCTCGCCTTCGACATCAACTTGCGCGATTCCTTTTTTCAATTTTCCCTGTGTTTTAACAACATTTTTCAACGTCGCTTCTTCGCTGTCCAAATTAACTTCTTCAGGTGGCAGCGTAAAATCGAATGAAAACTGCGAACTTTTTAATGTCGTTAAATCAACTATCATCACTTGATAGAATAACCCTGCGTTTTAACAAGCGCAAAACACAAAAGAATTTATTATAGCGACTGTGTTGCTTGTGTCAAACCTTGCTTGTGTTCAAAGTTCAAGATTCAAGGTTCAAAGCATTATTTTGAATCTATATTCGAGCCAATCGCTTCATCTAAATTCGCAAAGCTTTTTTGATTCAAAATCTTCGATAAACCGGAATTTAAATCACGAGCAAATGTAAATCCCTGATAAATAAATCCCGTATAAGCCTGAATTAAACACGCGCCGGATGAGATTTTTTCAAAAGCGTCTTCGGCTGTAAAAATTCCGCCGACACCGATAATCGGCAGTTTCCCGTTTGAATATCTGTAAATTTTGGAAATAACTTCATTCGAGCGCGTTTGCAAAGGTTTTCCGCTTAAACCACCGGTTTCATTTGTTTTTGTTTGAATATTTTTTCTATCAATAGTCGTATTTGTCGCAATTATTCCAGACAAATTTAGTTTAAGAGCAATTTTAACAATGTTTTCAATTTCAAATTCGTTCAAATCCGGTGCAATCTTAACAAGCAAAGGTTTGGCGGAAAGTTCGACATTTCTTTTTTGGATTGCGCCTAAAAGGTCTTCTAAATTTTCAGCCTTTTGAAGTTCCCGCAAATTCGGCGTGTTTGGCGAAGAAACATTAATAGCAATATAATCGGCGACTTCGTGCGCCAAATCGAAACTCTTTAAATAATTTTCCGTCGCTTCTTCGTTCGGCACGTCTTTGTTTTTTCCGATATTTACGCCGACAACGCAATTTCGACTGAGTTTTTTTAATCTTTCGACAACTTTCGACGTGCCATCGTTATTAAATCCGAGCCGATTTATCAACGCTTTGTCTCCGGGCAATCTGAATATTCGCGGTTTTTCATTGCCTTTTTGCGGATTAAACGTAACGGTTCCGACTTCGACAAAACCGAAACCGAGCGCGGCAAGTTGATTGACGGCTTTGCCGTTTTTATCAAAACCGGCGGCAATTCCAAGCGGATTTTTGAATTTCAAACCGAAACGCGAAAGTTCTCCAAACGATTCGCTTGCAAATCGTTTGGCTGAAAAGTTTTGAGCAAATTTTGGATTCAGTCCGATTTTTAACGCTTCGATGCCGAATTCGTGCGCCGTTTCAGTTGGCAGACGAAAAAGAAGCGGACGAATAATAGATTGGTAAAAAGACATTTATGCGGAAAATTCGATCAAATCATAAAGTTCAGACATAATAATTTCACATTCAATCGAATCAATTTTCAGAACGGCTTCTATTCCTTCGATTTCCATTTTTTCCCATTCGCTGCCCGATTGTTTCTGAAAATGTTCTATTGCCGGTTTGTTTTGTGAAATTAAAATGTAATCGGTCAGACTTTCGATGCCGTTAATATATCGCAAAAACTTCTCACCGCGGTCATATTGTTCGGTCGAAGGCGAAAGAACTTCAAAAATCACGGTCGAATTGAGCAGAATATCGCCTTTTTTGTCGTGATATTTCGGCTCTCCGCAGACAATCGCCAAATCAGGATACGAAAATAAGCCTTTTTTGTTTGTCGCAACTTTCATATTCGGCGAAAATCCGCGACAGCGTTTCCCGCGCAATTGATTGTGCGTAATTCCGTATAAATTAAAACAAATCGTGCTGTGGCGCGGACTTTCGCCCGCCATCGCATAGACATTTCCGTCGAGAAATTCGTGTCTTTCGGGCGCGTTTCGCTCATATTCCAAATAATCTTTAACCGAAAAAATTGGATGTCTTTGTGCAAGTGGCATAAGTTCAAAATTCCTTCTTTTGTCATTTATATCTTAATTTAAAAGCGGAAAAATTTGAAACTTTGAACTTGAAACTTTGAATTTTAATTTTAGCAATGCTACGCTTTTGCCAACAGTTATGGCAGATGAATACGGATTAGTTGAAAAATCGAAGATAATGGACAGCGCGCGGATAAAACGCGCATTATCGCGGCTTGCGTCGGAAATTGTCGAAGAAAATCACGGCGCAAAAGATTTATACATCGTCGGAATCAGAAGACGGGGCGTTCCGCTGGCTGAACGAATCACCGAAAAAATTGCTGAAATCGAAAGCGAAAAACCGCTTTACGGCATTATTGACATCACACTTTATCGTGATGATCTTTCAACCGTCGGGGCAAATCCGATTGTCAATCGCACGGAACTTGACCACGACATCGAAGATAAAAAAATCATTTTGGTTGACGATGTTTTATATACAGGCAGAACGATTCGCGCCGCGCTCGATCAATTGATGGATTTTGGTCGCCCGAATCGCGTGCAGCTTGCCGTTTTAATTGACCGCGGCAGGGAACACCGCGAACTTCCGATTCAGGCTGATTATATCGGCAAAACCGTGCCGACAAAAAAAGCTGAAATCGTTAAAGTAATGCTCAAGGAATACGACGATGAAGAAGCCGTCTGGATTTATGAAAAGCCGTCCGAGTAATTTAACAGCAAGGTTAAATGCCTTGCTTTTTTTATAATTCAATAGTTTACACACTTGCTTACGCGCGTGTTTCAGCCTTTTAGTATTATGGACAAACCGTTTCGCCGCAGAGATTTACTTGGAATCCGTGATATTTCCGCCGAAGAAATTATCGGAATCTTGAACACTGCCGAAAATTTCCGCGAGATAAATCAGCGTGAGATAAAAAAGGTTCCGACATTGCGCGGAAAAACTATTATCAATCTTTTTTTTGAAAATTCAACGCGGACACGCACATCATTTGAACTCGCCGCCAAACGTCTTTCAGCAGACGCGGTAAATATTTCGGTTTCATCTTCGAGCGTTACCAAAGGCGAAACCTTAATTGATACGGCGTTAAATCTCGATGCGATGTCGCCCGACTGCATTGTCGTCCGCCATTCGAGCGCGGGCGTTCCGCACCAACTTGCCAAAGTTTCAAAAGCGGCAATTGTCAACGCCGGCGACGGCGCAAACGAACATCCGACGCAAGCCTTGCTTGACGCGATGACGATTCGTGAATACAAAAAGAAAATCGCCGGTCTTGAAGTTGCCATCGTCGGCGATATTCTGCATTCGCGCGTCGCCCGTTCAAATATTCATCTGCTCACCAAACTCGGCGCAAAAGTTCGCGTTGCTGGACCGAAAACGCTCGTCCCGAATGATTTTCAATATTTGGTTGAAAACAATCTGAGGGTTACAAAAAATATCGAAGCAGCCATCGAAGGCGCGGATGTCGTGATGATTTTGCGGATTCAAAAAGAACGTCAGGATTCGGCTTATTTTCCGACTTTGCGCGAATATTCCATTCATTATGGCTTGACGCAGGATAGATTGAATCTGGCAAAAGAAGACGCGATAGTTCTGCATCCGGGACCGATGAATCGCGGAATCGAAATCGCTTCCGAAGTTGCCGACAGTTCGCGCAGCCTGATTTTAGACCAAGTGAAATACGGTGTTGCCGTCAGAATGGCAGTTTTGTATCTGGCAACCGGAGGAAATCCCACAACTGTTTAGTAATGTATGAAACTTTTAATTGCAAATGGTCATTTGGTTGATCCGACGGAAGGACAAAACAGCGGAAAAAATCTGTTAATCGAAGACGGAAAAGTTACTGCTTGGTTAAGTCAAAACGAATCCGCGCCGGAAGATGCAGAGGTTTTTGATGCGAGCGGAATGATTGTAGCGCCGGGATTTATTGATTTGCACGTTCATCTGAGAGAGCCGGGACAAGAGCATAAGGAAACGATTGCGACGGGCGCGGCGGCGGCGGTTGCGGGCGGTTTTACGAGTGTTTGTCCGATGCCGAATACGCAGCCGATTAACGACAACGCGGCGATTACGCGGTATATGATCGAACAGGCTGAACATGCGGGACTAGCGAATGTTTTTCCGGTTGGCGCGATTACAAAAAGTTCAAACGGCGCGGAACTGGCGGAAATGGGCGAGATGAAAGCAGCGGGCGCGGTTGCCGTTTCCGACGACGGGCAACCTGTGCCGAATGCCGGAATGATGCGGCGGGCGATGGAATATGCTAAGGATTTTGATTTGCCCGTCATAGACCATTGTGAAGATAAATCGCTTTCGTCAGGCGGCGTGATGCACGAAGGGAAAATTTCTTTATTGTTGGGATTAAAGGGAATGCCCGCGCTTGCCGAAGAAATTGATGCCGTCAGAGATATTTTGCTGGCGAAGGAAACCGGAGCGCACATTCACATCGCGCATATTTCGACCAAAGGTGCGATTGAAATTGTTCGCCGCGCGAAAAATGAAAATATCAACGTAACCTGCGAAGTTACGCCGCATCATTTTACTTTGAGCGATAAATCTGTGGAAGGTTACGATACGAATACTAAAATGTCGCCGCCGCTTCGTTCGCAGGAACATCTCGAAGCAATTATCGAAGGCATCAAAGACGGCACGATTGACGCGATTGCCACCGATCACGCGCCGCACCATTCTGACGAAAAAGCTCTCGAATATGATCGTGCGCCGTTTGGCATCATTGGACTGGAAACGGCTGTCGGCTTGGCTTTTAACGAGTTGGTTCACAAAGGCGCGATTGATCTGGTCAGATTAATAAATTTGTTTTCTGCAAATCCGGCAAAAATCTTTAACTTAAAAAATCGAGGAACTCTAAAAATCGGCTCAATCGCCGACGTAACGATTCTCGACCCGGATTTGAATTGGACATATAAAGCTTCCGACAGCAAATCGAAGTCGAAAAATTCCCCGTTTAACAATTGGCAATTCACTGGCGCGGCAACGGCGACAATAGTCGGCGGGAAAATAGTTTATCGAAAATAAACCAGAATATTAAAAAAATAAAAGTGTTATGCTCATAATAAAAGTCGAATTTTTTGTAAAGGAAGTTTTGTTTCAGGCAATGATAATTTAACAGAAAGCATTTTCGCGTTTTTGAATTCATAGAGTAAAATACTTTCAATTTAACTATGTATAAGCAAATCGGAGTAATAACAGGCGGCGGAGACGCTCCGGGATTGAATGCCGTCATTCGCGCGGCGGTTCGCACAGCTGTTAAAGAATTTGGAATGAAAGTCGTCGGCATTGAAGATAGCTTTGAAGGACTAATCGGCGAAACACAAACGATGAAACTGACGACCAGAGCGGTCAGCGGAATTTTGCCGCGAGGCGGAACTATGTTGGGAACGAGAAATACCGGAAGTTTTTGTAAATTCATTAACGGTGTGGCAATTTTTCCCGAAGAAGTTATTAATGAAGCGATTGAAAATTTAAGAAAACTGGAAATTGAAGCACTCATTGTGCTTGGCGGCGAAGGAACATTGGCAATCGCGCAGGAATTTCACAGACGCAATTTTCCTGTTATCGGCGTTCCGAAAACGATTGACAATGACTTGGCAGCAACTGAATTGACGTTCGGATTTATGACGGCGATTGATATTGCCACCGAAGCACTTGATCGCCTTCACACGACTGCCGCGTCGCACGACCGCGTAATGATTTTGGAGGTGATGGGCAGAAATACGGGTTGGATTGCACTTCATTCAGGACTTGCCGGAAGCGCGGACGTGATTTTAATACCGGAAATTCCTTTTTCGTTTGAATCAATGGTGCAAAAGATTTTCGCACGCGAGAAAAGCGGTTCGCGTTTTACAAATATCGTGGTTGCGGAAGGCGCAATGGAATTGGGCAAATCGGAAATTTATCAAGATTTCGGTGATATAAAATCTGCGCCGCGTCTGGGTGGAGTCGGCGATTATGTCCGCCAAAAAGTTGAAGAAATGACCGGCAAAGAAGCTCGCTGCGTCGTTCTCGGACATCTTCAGCGCGGCGGTTCGCCAAACGCTTTTGACAGAATGCTCGGCACAAATTTCGGCGCGTGTGCGGTTCGCGCTCTGGCAAACGGTCAGATGGGCAAAATGGTCGCGCTGCAAGCCGGAACGGTTGTCAATGTGCCGTTGTCAGAAGCTATCGCTAATGTTAAAACCGTGCCGATTGACGGACAGCTTGTTCGCACGGCGCGCGACATCGGAATTTCTTTTGCCGCGCCGAAGGAGTCCAAATTTTAAGAAGTCAAAAGTCTGAAGTCTAAAGCCTAAAGACAATTTGATTTTTAGAGAAATGACTTTAAACTTTGGATGTTGGACTTTAGATTTCGGACTAATTTATATGGAAGCAATCAGAAAAAAAATACAAGACGAATTAAAAAAACTTGAAAACGAATTGCGTTTTAAGTTGCCGAAAGAAATACAATTAGCGCGTGAATTCGGCGATTTGAAGGAAAATGCTGAATACAAAGCCGCACTTGAGCGTCAAAAAATGGTGATGGCGCGTGTCGTCCAATTAAGCCAGCGTTTGAGTGAAGTCGAATCAATTGATTTATCGAAAATTCCGCACGACCGTATTGCCTATGGCTCAACAGTCGTTTTATATGATATTGAGCGCGACGAAGACATCACTTACAGATTAGTTACATCAGAAGAAAGCGATCCTGACAATGGTTTGATTTCAACCGTAACACCGATTGGACAAGGTTTGATGGGCAAAGAAGAAGGCGACGAAGTAAAAATAAAAACGCCCAACGGCTGGCGTAATTTTGAGGTCAAAAAATTGACCACAATTCACGAACAAGGAGAAAAGTAAAAAGTAAAAAGTAAAATGGCAAAAGTGAAGACCATTGAGATTAGCAAAATTGTAATGAGTAACAAATGTTTTACTTTTTACTTTTGCCTTTTTACTTTTTACTTTGCGAAGCAATGTTTGGAGCAAGCATCGGACGCGGAGCAATGCGAATCATCAATGCGATGGTACGCTGGCTGGCGTTTGGCGGCATCAATCCCAATATTTTAACGATTATTGGCGTAACGATAAATGTCGGTTGTGGCGTTCTGTTCGGCTTCGGCGAATTTTTTTGGGCGGGAATTGTTTTAATAATCGCCAATCTTTTCGATATGCTTGACGGCAACGTCGCGCGGGTTTCAGGCAGAGTTACGCGCTTTGGTGGTTTTCTCGATTCATCGCTTGACCGGCTTTCTGACATGGTTTCGTTTCTCGGCATTATAATTTTTTATGCCAGCAATACGCCGCAGCATTCGCTGTTAAATGTTACTTTGGCAGGTGTCGGGATGATGTTTTCGGTAATGGTCAGCTATACGACGGCGCGTTCCGAAGGTTTCGGTGTCAAAGCCAATGTGGGATTTCTGCAGCGTCCCGAAAGAGTTGTTTTATTGGTAATCGGCGCACTTTCGACAGTTCCTAATTCGACATCGTTTTTTGCCAATCGAATGCCGCAGGTGCTTTGGGTTTTGGCAATCGGTTCGTTGTGGACTTTTATTCATCGAATGTTTCATATCTGGAAGGAACTTCGCAGAATTGAAGCGGCGGAAAGCAATTAATTCGCAGTGTTTTATGGAATGGTTTGGGGACATTTGGCAGTGGCTCGCGCAATTTTGGCATTCTCTGACGTGGGGAAAAATCGTCTGGGGTTTAGGCTTCACAGTCATCTCGATAATTGCCAGTTACGGACTGATTGTTATTGGGATGATAAAAATTCCGGCGGACTATTTCAGCCCTTCGTATGTTAAGAAAGTAAACCTCGATCAACATTTTTCTCTCAGATGGAGCGCGACAATATTAAAAAATATAGTTGGGATTATATTAATTATAGCTGGGATAATTATGATTTTTACGCCCGGACCCGGCGTTCCGACGATTCTGTTAGGATTAATAATGATGGACATTCCGGGCAAACGTCCGTTTGAAGCAAAACTTATTCAACGCCCTATGGTTTTGTCGGCAGTCAATGAATTGCGGTCTAAATATAATAAACCGCCCTTGATAATGGATTAACAATAATGGGATTTTTTGATATTTTTAAACAAAAGAAAGAAGTTGATTTAGAAAAAAATCGTCGGGAATTTTTGCAAACAAAAGGCAGAATCACCGACGGCGTGATACTGGACAACGAATTGTCGGAAAATGGCGATGAGATTGTTTTTTACGTTTACAACATTCAAGGTGTGGATTTTGAATCGTCTGAAATTTTGACCGCAGAAAAATTGGAAAACCCTCTGAAATACGCGCCCGGCGCAAAAGTTGGTGTGCGCTTCGACCCGAAAAATCACGGAAATTCTATATTAGATTAACTCTTATGTTCAAAAAAATTCTAATCGCCAATCGCGGAGAAATTGCCTGTCGAGTGATTCGCGCCTGCCGCGATATGAAAATCAAAACCGTCGCGGTTTATTCAGAAGCCGACAAAGACGCACTTCACGTCAGAATGGCGGATGAAGCATATTTTATCGGTGCGCCGCCGTCAAATGAAAGTTATCTGCGTTGGGAAAAGATTATCGAAGCCGCCAAAAAATCAAGCTCGGAAGCAATTCATCCGGGTTACGGATTTTTATCTGAAAATGCGGGATTTGTTCGGGAGGTTACAAAAGAAGGAATCACGTTTATCGGACCTTCACCCGAAGCGATGGATGCGATGGGCGGAAAAATTTCGGCGCGAAAAATAGCCATTCAAGCCGGTGTTCCCGTCGTTCCCGGCACAACCGAGCCTTTAAAATCTGTCGAAGATGCCTTAAAGACTGCGAAAGAATTCGGTTTTCCTGTAATGTTAAAGGCTTCGGCGGGCGGCGGCGGCAAGGGAATGCGGCTGGTTGAAAATGAACACGATTTGAAAAATGCCTTTGAAGCCGCGCAGAGCGAAGCATTGGCAAGTTTTGGCGATTCAGCCATTTATTTGGAAAAGGCGATTGTTCGTCCGCGCCATATCGAAATTCAAATTTTTTCCGATAAACACGGAAATTATGTTCATCTCGGCGAAAGAGAATGTTCGATTCAACGTCGTCATCAAAAAGTTATCGAAGAATGTCCGTCGCCGATAAATGATGCGAATTTGCGTCAGGAAATGGGCGAGTGCGCGATAAAAGTTGCAAGGGCAGTTGATTACGTCGGCGCGGGTACTGTTGAATTTCTAGTTTCAGATTTTGACAAATCGTTTTATTTTTTGGAAATGAACACGCGCCTGCAAGTCGAACATCCCGTAACCGAACTCGTTACCGGAATTGATCTTGTGCGCGAACAAATTCTAGTTGCCGACGGCGCGGAACTGTCATTTTTGCAAAAAGATATTTCGTGGGAAAATCACGCGATTGAGTGCCGGGTTTATGCTGAAGACCCGGAAAATAATTTTCTTCCTTCGCCGGGAAAAATTACTAGATTAAGAGTTCCGCAGGGAAATGGTGTGCGCGACGACGGCGGAATTTACGAAGGCGCGGAAGTTTCTATTTATTACGATCCGATGATTTCAAAACTTGCCGTATATGGAAAAACACGCGCCGAAGCGATTGATCGTCTGCGCCGCGCTTTGCGTGAATATGAAGTCGGCGGCATCAAAACGACATTGCCTTTTTTTCGTGAAATAGTTGAGGATGATGAATTTATTGCCGGTAAACTCGACACCGGTTTTATTGCCCGCTTTAACAAACGGAAAAAGGTCAAAGTCTTGAACACAATTGAAAAAGATGCGGCTTTAATCGCGGCGGCAATCGCTTTCAATAACAAAAAACCGTTTGCACCAAATCAACAAAGCCAATCCTCCGGAAGCCTTAGCCGATGGGCGCAGGCTGGAAGAGTGGCTTTGCTTGAAAATCGTTAATGATTAAAACATTCGGAAAAGGCGAAGATTATTTTGTTAAAATTCTTCGCCCTTTCCGAATGTTCAGGCTGAGTCCTTTTCATTTCGGAATAATATCAGAAATTTTACCGTTAACATTACCATAATAGAAGGGCGTGCCGATAATTTGCAGGTTTGTTAAATTTTCGGTCAAAGTTAAACCTTGATTATTATTGGCAAACCAATAACCTTTAGAATTTACCGAGATTATATAAAAATCGCCAACCGGCATTTCCTGCATATAGAAATAGCCGAACGGATTAGTCCTGACTGTTCTCGATTCCAAAGTGTTGGTATCCAAAACCGTTACAGTCGCACGACTAATTCCGCGACCTCTTTCGGATAGAACTCTACCGGAAATATCTGCTCCTGCAGCCGTCGGTGCTAACGGAATATTGAGAAAATTTAAAACGTTGTTACCGGAAGTGATATTAGTTATTACGAGACAACCCATGCTACCTGTAAACTGGTTACTGCCGCCGGTTGTTAAGCCTGGTCGGGGAAGCGATTCGAAGCCATCCGGCACAACCTCACACACTCTAAAGGTGGCACCCGCTGTAAAAATATCGCCCGTTGTGGTTGATCCTTTGGCATTTTGCTTAATATCAACGCTGATATTGGCAACAGTACCTCCGTCAGGCGTGAATACCTTGGTCATTTCGTTGAATGTTCCCTGCTCAACAGTGAATTGGACGTTAGGGGGGAATGATGCAGGTTTACCATTACATGTGTTGTTATTGTTGTCTGCGCAAAAATCCTTGTTAACCTTAAAGCTACCAAGATTTTGCGCTTTTGCATTAGAAGCAGAAATTCCAAACAAGGCTAACAAAAGTATGCCTGAGAATATTGCTCCCATATAAAATTTAGAACTATTATTTTTTTTCATTTTTACCTCATATTTTTTTATCAATAAATAAGTTGTTAATACCGACACACAAACAAATAATACTAAAATGCGTGAAATAAATTGCGGGGAAAAAATTTTCTTTTTATGGACTTATAGTTTTTGCTCCTTTGATTAAAATTAAAATATATATTGCCTAAAATTCTCCGGTGAACGCACCATAAAAATTATTGTCATTACCAAAATTGCCGGAAAATCTCCGTATTTCCTAGTAAATAAACTGCTTAATTATGGTTCAAGAAATTTTTAAAAAATTGATAAGAATTAGACGTAATGTCAAAAATTTTTTGCCGATTTAATAAAACTTATAATCACTTTACAGGGTTAAATTCGATTTAAATTGCTTCTTAGATTCAAGCTTTAACGTATAAATATATTATGCGAATCAAGGGTAAAAATTGAGTGTGTAAAACCAACAACCTACAGCCGATAATTTTGCAGAATCAATCAGGCTAAAACCGTAAGTCTTTTATTTTCAACAAAAGTGTTATCTAACATTTTTCAACTGCGTAATTTCTAAGAATCCCTTTTGACTAAATAAATCTCTAATAGAAAAAATTTCCAAAAATTAATATAAAATAAAAAAAGCCTGTCTGCAATGTGCAAACAGGCTTTCGATAAAGTTGATAGACAAAAATAGTATGATTAAATTAGTTTTAAGATTTGCAATTTAACGGTGCTTTGAAACAGAATTTGTATAAACGGAAAATTTAATTTTCAACGAGCAGATTAAAATTTATGAAAGCAGTAGCAGTTACGCCGAAAACTGAAAATTCAGTGCGGCTTTGGGAAATAGACAAACCAAAAATTTCCGATATAAAAGACGGACGCGGAGTTTTGGTAGAAGTTTTGCGAGTCGGAGCTTGCGGAACAGACAGGGAAATAAACAACGGCGAATACGGAGTTTCTCCGAAAGGAGTTGATTTTCTCGTTCTCGGACACGAAAACTTCGGGCGGGTTGCGGAAATCGGCGAAAATGTCAAAGAATTTGCCGTCGGCGATTACGTTGTCGCATCCGTGCGCCGTCCGGGACACAGCTTTTACGACCAAATCGGCGAACAGGATTTTACGACCGACAGTCAATATTTCGAGCGCGGAATTTCACGGCTTCACGGTTATATGGCGGAATTTTATGTGGAAAATGCTGATTTTCTCGTAAAAATTCCGCCCGCCATCAAGGAAATTGCCGTTTTGCTCGAACCGCTTTCGATCATCGAAAAAGGCTTGAAACAGGCGAGCGATATTCAGGAACGATTAAAAATCTGGCGACCAAAAACGGCGGCGGTTTTGGGAACGGGAAGCGTCGGACTTTTAACGGCGATGGCTTTGCGTCTGCGCGGTTACGAAGTTCACGGCTTCGGCAAAGATTCGCGCGAAGGATATTTAAACGCAGAATTGCTAAAAGAAATCGGCGTTAGCTATGATTCGACGTTGGAAACTTCCGTCGTTGCTTCAGTCGAAAAATACGGCGAATACGATTTGGTTTTTGAATGCACCGGATATTCACCGATTATTTTTGACGCGATGCAGTCTTTAAACGAAAACGGAGTGTTAATTCTTGCTTCGGTAACCGGCGGAACGCGCAAAACCGATGCCGTTCCGTCGGACGTTATCAATCAAAAATTTGTTCTGGGAAACCGCGTAATGTTTGGCACAGTCAACGCCAACATCGAACATTTTGAAACTGGTGTAAAAGATTTGGCACTCTGTGAAGCAATGTATCAAGGCTGGCTTTCCAAGATGCTGACTCATAAAATCGAAGGGTTGGAAAATTATGAAAAGGCTTTTGATATTTTGAATAATTCAGCAAAATCGAAGGCGATAAAAGTTTATTTTGAAGTGAATAAGATTTGACAGGTTATAATTCACCGTTAAAAATTTATGTCCGATTTTCCAGACTACGAACACGAAGGCGATGTTTTAACTGAGAGTGAAACTAAACTCGAAAAGCCGAAACTTTATAAAGTTTTGCTGCACAACGACGATTTCACGACGATGGAATTTGTCGTCTTTGTTTTGAACCACGTTTTTATGCTTTCCGTTCCCGAATCTTTCAACATTATGCTTAACGTTCACAACGAAGGTGTCGGTTTAGCCGGAATTTATTCGTATGAAATTGCGACAATGAAAGCCGAAAAAGCGATGAATCTCGCCCGCGCCAGTGAATATCCACTGCTTTGCACGGTTGAGGAAGAATAACTATGTGGAAATTGTCTGCTGATAAAATGACACCTTAAATGAAAAAAGCATCGCTTTCAAACGCGATGCTTTTATTATTCAAATTGAAAATTAGTTTAAGGTATAACATAAACCGATTTAAAATTTATCGGCGGAAAGCGTAATATCACTGTTGGTATATGCGGTAAGTTCAGTCCCTTTAGGTATTTTGATGTCTTTTCCCTTCATTAAAAGAAAGAAAGGCGCAGCCGGAAAAAACAAAATACTTGATGCGACAATTGCTCCGGTCATTGCTCCGGTGCTGCCACTGCCTTTATTTTCTTTGACGGCACGAAGAGCAACTTTTTCACCGGACACGAGCCGCACCGAATCAATTGTTATATCCAACTTTCCGCCTTTGCCCATTCTTGCTTTCGGTTTGGCATTTGTTACCGTTCCCAAAGCGACTGCTCCGCGTGCAATAACCACCGTTTCGCCGACTTTAACATCTTCAAGAACTTCAAAATCAACTGTTTCGCCGGTTTTTGCATCAGCCGAAGACATATTTCTGGCTATTCGCAATTTGACTGGAGTTCCATCCGGTAAAGTTAATTTTTCACCGGAATCAGTTGATTTATTGTTTGACGTAGAATTATCTTGGGATTTCTCTGTTCCGACTGAAGCATTCTGCACCATTTCCAAAATTATGGAGTCATTAATACCGGCTTTTTTTAGTTCATTGATGGCTGTCGTAGAAGTATCGAAGGAATTCTTTGAGTTCTTGATTTTAGCGACGATAATCTGACTTGAAAGACCTGATTTGACCATTTCAATAACTTTTTGGTTAGTTAAAACTTCCTGAGTTTGAGCTGAAACGATTGTTGACGTTAAAACAAGACAAAAAGCACTTTGCAGTAGCAGCAAAGACAAAGATAAAGATAAAATTTTTTTCATTTTAATTCTCCGGGTGTTTAAATTTTAGGTAATTTTTAAGGAAAAATGAGCAGCCTTTGCTCAAACAAGGACAATACTAGCATTAGCCGATAAGTCTTGCAAGAAATTATTGGTAATAAAGATTATAGAGGTTTATGAGTTTGCATAAACTGCTCTGTTTAAAGATTTTATTGTTCCGAAATTTCATTAGTTTTTGAACTATGCCGCACTAAATTTCTATACAAAGTCATCTCACCGTTACGATGCAATTACTTGTCGAGAATATTTTCAAAAGAAGAGCGAATGTTGAGGCGATGGACGGTTAAATTTTCGAGTAGATTTTGAATTGATGAAAGATTCATTCTTTTAATAATCGTTTCCAAAGCTATTTGGTTAGCCGACGGCAAGCGTGTTGAACGTCCGATAGTAAGACGTAAATTGTGGTCAATTTCGGTCAAAAATTCGTAACCTTTCGAGAAGTTTTGAAAATCTTTTGCTGATAACGAATTTTTTTCGTAAAGTTTTTGAAGCGTAAAAAGCGTCGAGCGATTTTCTCCGTTGTCTGGAATATTATCGCGCAATTGCAGAAACCGCACGGCGAAATAAACGTCGAGCATTCCGCCTGCGCCAAATTTGATGTCAATATCTTTTCCTATTCGTTTGTTGGCTTTTTCTTCTTCCAAACGCAGACGAATGCGTTGTGTTTCTTCCCGTAAAATTTTAAATTCGGAATCTGAAACCTTAGATTTCTGTGCGTTTTGATGAATAATTTTACGCGCTTGATTTTCGACGGATTCTGCCATTTCCAAATCGCCCGCCGCGCCGCGCAGTTTGACGTAAGCGAGCCATTCCCAAATTGCCGAACGATTTTCCAAATAGTTCAAAAACGCGGTTTTACTCAAACTCGTCGCACCGTTTTTGCCGTCGGGACGCAATCGCAAATCTACACGGTAAAGAAATCCGTCGCGTGTTAAACTCGAAAGTGTCGTTACAAAAGTTTCAACTGCGCGGGCGTAGAAAGTTCCAAGTTCCAAATTCCGGGTTTCAAGTTCTTTTACTTCTGTTTTATTATTTTGCTCCCTAAAATTGCTCTTTGTTTGATTTGGAATTTGAAACTTAGAACTTGGAACTTCGTCATAAATAAGAACTAAATCCAAATCAGAACCGTAATCCATTCCGCCGCCGCCGAGTTTTCCCAAACCAAGAATTCCTAATTGCAATTCGTAATTATTGATCGGCGAATCCTGATAAGTTCGCCCCAATTCCTTTTTTGTGATGAAAAGTGCAGCTTCTAGACTTGCTTCTGCTAATTTTGTTTGTAATTTGCGTGCTTTTTGAATCGTAATTTTTTGATATATATCAAAAACGACGATTTCGAGCAGGAAACGTGACCAAGTTTTTCGTAAAACCGCCAATTCTTGAGCAAATTCTTTTTCATCTTTTATGAGAGAGAGAAAAATCTGCTTATAATCTTTTTCGATAAAATCTTCGGATGCCTTCGGCAAATCATTGATTAATTTTGGATTGGCGGCAATTATTCCGGCGAAATACGGCGAAGTTTTCGATAAAAGGCTGAGAGTTTTCAAGGTTTCTTCGTCAGGCTCGTTTTTAATGTCGGACTTTTCAAGTGAATTAAAAATTGGTTGAAGTAAATTTCCGTTTATTTTTTCGATATTAATTTCCGACAATTTTATTTCAGAATTTAACTTTGGGCTTTTAGAAATGGTCTTTTGTCCAAAAACCCGAAAAAAAATCCGGTTGACATTTCCGCTGTGAATTTTCAATGAGTTTTCAAATTCTTTCACATCTTCAAAATTCATTCTTTTGGCAATCAAGAATCGTCTTTCAGCGTCATTCGGAACGAGATGTGTTTGCAAGCCGTTTTCCATTTGCAGGCGATGTTCAAGGCGGCGCAAAAAATCGTAAGCCTCGAAAAGTTCGGTCAATTCTGTTTCGGTCAATAATTTCCGGTCGGCAAGGCGTGATAAACTGATAAGAGAATGCGGCGCACGAAGCCAAGCATCTTTTCCGCCGTAAGCAATTTGCAGAGCCTGCGCTATAAATTCTATTTCACGGATTCCACCTTTGCCGAGTTTGACGTTGAAACCGCTGTCAGAAGATTTTTCGAGATTAATTTTTTCTTTGGAAAGCAAAACATTGTGTAAAGCGTTTTCCACATTTTCATTTTTTGAGAAAACATTTGACTTAACTTTTTCAAAAAATTTGTGAAAAACTTTACTTTCACCGGCGCAGGCGCGTGAACGAATCAGAACCTGACGTTCCCAACTTTGCGCTGAATTTTTGTAGTAGTTTATGGCTTCATCAACTGAAATAGCCAATGCACCGACGCGCCCGTGCGGACGAAGGCGCAAATCAACTCGATACGCCGCACCTTCGCCGGTTTGACCGCCGACGATTTTAGTTACGAATTCCGCCAATTTTACAAAATATTCACGATTTGTAACCGGATCACGCGAGCCTTGACCGGAAGTTTTGCCGTCGTTTGAATAGAGAAAAAGCAAATCAACATCGGAAGCGTAATTCAGTTCGTTTGAACCGAGTTTGCCGAGCGCGACAATGCAGAATTCAGCTCTTTTGGTGCGTTTTTTAGCATCAATTTCAAGCGGAATGCCATAACGATTATCAAGTTCCTGCTGTGATTGGCGGAGAGCATATTCCAAAATCGCATCCGCTAAATTCGAGATTTCTTCAGTAATTTCGGCAATCGTGCCGAGATTACGAATGTCGCGCAAATAAATTCGCAAAAGTTCGCGGCGGCGAAAACGAGCCAACAGAATATTAGATTCGATTTGGGAATTTGTCAGCGCAAAACGAGCCAGAGATTCGAGAATTTCTTCTTTGCCCCGCACTTTGGCGGAAATTCGCTGACGATTTAGCCACCAAATATAATCTGGATGTTGTAAAAGTGTCGTCGCCAACAGTGGGCTAAATGCAGAAAGCGTTAAAATGTCGGAAAGTAAACCTTCGTTTTTAGCCAGTTTTTTTTCCTGCGAAGGAAATTCTTTAATTAATTGGGAATAAAAATTTTCCGCACCTTTTGAATCCGGGAGAGTTCGAGCGATTGTTAGAATTTTTTCGCTTAACATTTGCAGTTACGCTTCAATAATTTCAACTTTTGTTTCAATCAAATCTTTCGGAATCAGAGCGGGGAAGTATGCCATAATTTCTTCAACCTTCGGTCTACCGCCTGCAAAACCGGTAACTCCCGGAGGTCCCGTTAAAATCAGCGGCGCGAGTTCTTTGGTAAATCGCGTTACATCTTCCTGGCTCTGTCCGCGCACACCAAAACGTAATTGAACTTCAGGAATATCTGCGCGAGGTTCACCCGAAAGATGTCCGTGAGTAGAATTTACACCGACGAACTCGGTTAAAATTACATCAAACTGCAAGCCTAATTTATCGAGACGCGAGCGCAAAATCAAGTCCGCCCTTTTCGCTTTCTCATAAGCGTCCGGGTAAGAATAAACAAGTGTTCCGACGGCTTTCCAACCGCCCGAATAAGCAATCGAAACCTTGTAAAAATCGGTGTTCGGTTTGCCTTTAATACCGAAAACTTTGACGCGGTTTTCGCCGTCTGCGGCAACATTTATCGTCGTAAAATCGGCGATCACATCCGGCGTAATATATTCGTGCGGATCGCCCATTTCATACAAAAGCTGTTCTTTGACCGATTGAACATTGATTCGTCCGCCCGTTCCTTCGTGTTTTGTGATGACAAAATCGCCGTTCGGATAGGCTTCGACAATCGGAAAACCGATATTTGCCAGGTCGGGAATGTTTTGCCAATCGTATTGACAATTTCCGCCGGAACACTGCCCGCCGCATTCGATAATGTGTCCGGCAATCGTGCCGGTCGCCACTTTATCCCAATCTTCAAATTTCCAGCCGAATTCGTGCATCAGCGGCGCAAGCGTCAAACCCGTATCGGTCAGCCGCCCGCCGACAATGATTTGTGCGCCTTTGTCCAACGCTTCGACGAGCGGTTTCGCGCCGAGATAAACATTTGCGCTTTGAACTTTGTCAAGAATATCCGACAAAGGTTCGCCCGTGTCCATATTGTTTATTTCAACGCCGTTGTCAATAAATTCCTCAAGTCGCGGCATAACGTCATCGCCCGTTATCACGCCGATTTTTACTTTTCCGCTCAAACCCAATTCCTGCGCGACGGTTTTAATGGCTTCGGCGCAGCCTTCGACATTGACACCGCCCGCATTTGATAAAACTTTTATGTCTTTTTCGACACAATCTGACAAAATTTCCTGCAAAAGCGTAACAAAATCACGTGCAAAACCGGCGTTTGGATCACGCTGTTTCTGCTTTTGCAAAATAGACATCGTAACTTCCGCCAGATAATCCAGCATTAAATAATCAATCGGTCCGTTGCGAACCTGATCAATCGGCGCAGTCAGCAAATCGCCCCAAAAACCCTGTCCGCCGGCAACTCTTACTTTTTCTTTCATTATGTCTTTAATTAGAAAACAAAAACAAAAAACGGTCAACAATCAAAATAGATAAATGATTGTTGACCGTTCTTAAATTAACGAAAATTTTACCAAATTTAATTGACTACGTCTTCGGTTTTATTGGCGGCTTTCTTTGAAAAAACCCAAACTTTTTTGGAAACCCATTTTGTTCCGTCCCAAGTCGTAACAACAACCTGTTTTCCGGCATCATAACCGAGTTTTGCAAAATCGCCTACTTTGTCGCCCGTATAATAAACGGCTCTTTTCGTTCCTTTGACAGTGGCATCCCAAACATCACTGGCAACATTGCCGGATTTTTCGGAAACCGTTGCAGCTCCTTCAGCCGCCACATCATCGGCTTTGTCGTATGTTTTCTTTGTTACATCAACTGTTTTATTTGCAGCGTCAACTGTAACATCTTTTGTTTTGTCAACTACATCCATCGTTACATCGGCAGCTTTTTTAGCCGCGTCAACCGTAACATCTTTCGTTTTTTTAGCGGCATCTTTAACTGCATCAACAACCTGAGCTTGTGCCGCGCCGTATGAAAACAATACTATTGCAAGTAACATTCCCAAACAGTTTAAAACCTTTAATCTCATAATAACTCTCCTTTATGAACATTTAATAAACATTCATATTTTTTATAAAATACAAACGCATTTACTGTGCCAAAATAAAAGACGTTCACGATTCAAATAATTGTGAACGTCTTTTGCTATTTTTGGGGAGGCATTACTGAAGGATTTTCTTCGTGCGGCTGATAACAGCTTTTGTGCCGCGTTTTGTCTTATGTGCCGTATATTTTGTTCCTTTGACGGCTTTTTTAGTTACATATTTTCCACCTTGATAAACCTTCTTACCAACGTAAACAGTACCTTTGGCGGTTTTACGATAAACATAAACAACGCCGTGTTTACCTTTTCGGTAAATATATTTAGCACCGCGTGCCGTTCTCGACGCAATACCGTTTTTTTTCTTGACTGTTACTTGTCCGCGGCTTGTTTGGGCGTTAGCTGCAAACGGACTGTTTTCCGAAATCGCGCTGCTGACAAAAGTAATTGAAAACAACATGGCGAAAGCAAACAATAAACTGGATAATTTTCTCATTTTTCAACTCCTATAATTTTAACTGTTGACATATATTGATTTATGTAATCGCCGAGTTTCAAGGTTCGGACAAATTTCTAAAACGGATAATTATATTGCAATTAAGAAACCAAACGCAATCTAGTTTTCGCTTCTGACATTTTGACGAATGAATTTTACAATATCTTCGGTTGATGTGCCGGGCAGAAATATCTCGGAAACTCCGTTCGATTTCAGTTTGGCAATATCCTCCTGCGGTACGATTCCGCCGACGAGGACAAGCGTGTCGTCCATTCCGTTTTTGCGCAGAAGATCAATAATTCGGGGACAAAGCGTGTTGTGCGCTCCACTTAAAATCGAAATTCCGACGGCATCAACGTCTTCCTGCAACGCTGCCGACGCAATCATTTCGGGCGTTTGGCGCAAACCCGTGTAAATAACTTCCATTCCCGCATCGCGCAGTGCGCGGGCGATAATTTTTGCGCCGCGGTCGTGTCCGTCCAGTCCGGGTTTGGCGACGAGAACTCTGATTTTTCTTTCGCTCATTGTGTTTTACAGTATAGGTCGTAAATCGTAAATCGTAAATCGTAAATCGTTAAATGTGCCGATAGTTTAACTGTCAAGACTTTTGAACAATCTATTGTCGAATAAATTTATCGAAGGCACCGCTTGATTTGATAAATGGTTTCAATTCCGTCCAATTGTAAAAGAAACGTCCGTCGGGCTGTAAAGCCTGAATCGAGTGAACGAACGCATAATCGTATAAAAATGCTACACCTCTGTCGCTGACGGAAAAATCTCGAGATTTTTTATCGTAAAATTTGCAACGGCAAAAAGTTCTTCGAGATTGTCATAATCCGGCTCGTCCTTTTTTATCTCGGCAATCGCTTTTTTATTTCTGTTTTTTGAGCATTTCTGAATTTTGCCACCGAATTACAAAAACGATTTTTTGAAGTCCTGAATTGGCTTCGAGCGTTAATATGTAACTTTTTTCGGCGTGATAATTACGCTTTGCGAAAAAGCCGAAAATGAAAAGCAAAAACAACTAATAATACGAAAGTGAATTTTCTAATCATAGATGTTTTTCATAATTGACGGTTTGAACTATTCTATCCTCAAATTCCATCGCCGGCGCACCGAAAACACAGCGGATTTTGCCGGACAATGTTTTTTTATTTTTAATCACCTCAAACATTTCCGCCCAACCGTGCGAATTTATCCAAAGTGGATTGTAACTGGACAGAGGTTTGATTATTCCATATTTAACCTTTTCGTTTTCTCCGACAAAAGTGCTGAAAATTTTGTCCCAAATAATGAAAATTCCGGCGTAATTTTTATCGAGATAATCCTCATTCACGCCGTGATGAACGCGATGATGCGAAGGCGTATTCAAAACCTGTTCCAAAAAACCGAGTCGTGCTATATAAGGCGTGTGAATCCAGAATTGATAAACCAAATTAAATCCGTGCATCGTAACAAACGCCCACAGCGGAAAACCCAAAAAAGCGACCGGAATATAAAAAATCCAATGAGCAATCCCGCTAAACCAACTCTGACGAACGGCGACGCTTAAATTATACTGATTTGACGAATGATGAACGACGTGAAAATTCCAGAAAAAGCGAATTTCGTGGCTGAAACGATGAAACCAATAATATGCAAAATCGTCAACAAATAAAAGGATTGCCCACGACCACCAGACGTTCATCGGAATATGAACCGGCGCGTATAAATAAACCGATTCATAAATCAGCGAACTGAACAAACCGAAAATCGCGCCGAACAAAACACTACCGAAACCCAATAAAATGTTCGTCCAAGTGTCTTTTTTATCACGCACGTCTTCCTTGCGCGAAGCGATAAACGCTTCAAACGCAATCAACAGCGCGAACATCGGAATAGCAATTTCAGTCGGTTTCAACATTTGAGAAAATTATACCAAAAAATTATTCAATCGCCGCCATTCATCCAAAGTCAAAGTTTCAGCGCGGCGACTTCCTTCAATCTGAATTTTTTCGAGAATAATTTTGATTCCGCCTTTATTTTCAAACATTTGCGACAAAATAACATCGCAGTTTCTAAGATTATTAAAAATTGTCTTGCGTTTTTGGCGAAATCCCGAACTGACAATTTCCCGAAACAAGTCAGTATCTTTGATGCCGATTGCGGCTTCATTCTTTGGCTGTAATTTTACAACCGCGCTCCAAACTTTCGGCGCAGGACGAAAAGCATTCGGCGGAACGTCGAAAAGTTTTTTCACGTCAAGATAAGTCTGCACCAAAACCGACAAAAATCCGCGCTCTTTATTTCCGGCTTCGGCTGTAATTCTTTCAACTACTTCCTTTTGAAACATCAAAATCATCACCGAAAAAATTTCACGTTGTTCAATTAACTTTTGTAAAATTGCCGTTGAAATATTGTAAGGCAAATTTGCGATAAGTTTTGCCCGTTGTCCGTTGTCCGTGATTATTTTTTTGAAATCAATTTTGAGCGCGTCTTGTTCGATAAGTCGGAAATTTTCACTTCCGGCGAATTTTTCTTTCAAAGCAGAAATCATATTGCGTTCGAGTTCAATCGCAGTAATATCTGCGCCGCTTTCGACAAGTTTTTCCGTCAACGCGCCGCGCCCCGCCCCGATTTCAATAATAGTTTCGTCCTTCTGTGGATCAAGCGCGGAAATTATTTTGTCAATATAATTGTGATCAACGAGAAAGTTTTGTCCAAAAGATTTTTTGGCAAAAGGTTTTTTCATTATAAATATTCCATTGCGTAATACCATTCTCCATCTAATAAAACCATTGTGAAACCATCTCTGTCTTCGTGTTTGTAGGAAATAAATGCGCGTGTTTTATCTTTACTATCCAGCGTAATCTCGTAGATTTTCCCGGGTTTCAGCCTTGAATAAGTTCGCTTAAATCTAGCTATAACTTTTTCTTTGGTTTGATTGTCAGTAATTTTATGAAAAGTTTTGACACTATTTCCGGTTTTTTTATCTATTTGTAATTTAATCTCAACCACAAATTTATCGAGTTCATTCCATTTCTCTTCACGAATAATTTGAAGTAAAGTTTCCGCTCTTTGTTTTGCTCTGTCAGTTTCATCAGTTTCGGATTGTGCAGAAATATTAAAAAAGATTCCGAAAAACAAAATCGTTACCAATACAATTAACTTGTTCATTTTGTTACTCATTTTAAATCTCCGTAAGTTTTATTCGGGATAGCCAGTAAATTCAAAATCGTTTCCGTGTTTGGTAATTTCCAAGTCTTTCAAACGTACCGCGTTTTCCAATAAATTTACTCCAACGCCGCCGATTGCGACCGGCGCGGAATGTCCGCCAATAATGATTGGCGCGACGATGAAAGTTATTTTATCAACCAATTTCGCGTCCACAAACGCGCCAGCTATTTGAGTTCCGCCTTCGACTAAAATACTTTGTAAATCGCGCTTTTTCATTTCTTCTAAAACCGTATTTAATTCACGCGCATTTTCACGAACGACATCAACCCCGCGTTCATTTAATTTTTCAATTTTCGCTTCGTCATTTGAATTTGAAACAACAATTGTCGGCGTTTCCTGAGCCGTTGCGACCAAATTCGATTCAAGCGGAATTTGCAGACGATTATCCAAAATCACACGCGCCAATTTGCGTCTGCGCGGTTTTCCGCTTCTGTCCGTCAACCCCGGATTATCAACAAATGCCGTGTTTCCGCCGACTAAAATCGCATCGTGTTCGTGCCTTAAATTTTGAACTTTAACCGCTGATTCTTTGCCCGAAAGAGTTGTCGAAACGCTGTTTTTCAAAGAAATTCGCCCGTCGAGCGACGTTGCTAATTTCAAATGCACAAACGGACGATTTTTTTGATGCCAAACGCAGAATTTTTCGTTTAATTTCGCCGCTTCGTCGCGCAAAATTCCGATGACAACTTCGATTTCATTTTTTCTTAATTGTTCAAATCCTTTGCCCGCAACCAGCGGATTCGGGTCTTCAATCGGACAGACAACTCTTTTAATTCCGGCATTTATCAAAGCATCGGTGCAGGGTTTCGTTCTCCCGTCGTGCGCGTGCGGTTCGAGCGAAACATAAGCCGTCGCGCCTTTCGCGCATTCTCCGGCTTGCTGCAAAGCCAAAACTTCGGCGTGAGTTACATTTTCAAAAATATAAGTTCCTTCGCCGACAATTTCGCCGTTTTCCGCGACAATCACACAGCCAACAAGAGGACTCGGCGAAACTTGCCCGATGCCGAAGGACGCGAGTTTCAAAGCGCGGCGCGTCATTTTAGTATCAAATTCTGAGAAACTCTTATTCAAAATGTTTTAATTGAACAAACCATTCACGTAACTTTCCGCATCGAAAACCATCAAATCGTCAACCTGTTCGCCGATACCGACATATCTTATTGGCAAATTTAATTCTTTGGCGATGGCGACGGCGATGCCGCCTTTTGCCGTGCCGTCGAGTTTGGTTAAAACGATGCCGGTTACGTCGGCGACTTTTAGAAATTGCCGCGCTTGTTCGAGTCCATTTTGTCCTGTGATGGCATCAATTACCAAAAGCGTTTCGTGCGGTGCTTGTTCAACTTCGCGTCCGGCGATGCGTTTCATTTTCTCTAATTCCGCCATCAGATTCGATTTGTTGTGCAGTCTCCCCGCCGTGTCAACTATTAAAACGTCAGCGTTTCGCGCTTTCGCGGCTTTTAGTGAATCGAACAAAACCGCCGCCGGATCAGTTCCTTGTTTTTGCTGAATGATCGGAACTCCGGCGCGTTCCGCCCAGATTTCGAGTTGGTCGGAAGCGGCGGCGCGAAATGTGTCGGCGGCGCAGATTAAAACGCCGTTGCCTTCCATTTTTATGCGCTGTGCGAGTTTGCCGATAGTCGTCGTTTTGCCGACACCGTTCACACCGACGACCATCAAAACATACGGTTTGATTGCCAGATCGTATTTTGTTTCGTCCGCCACGCCTTTGTTTTCGGATGTGTGCAAGATGGTTAAAAGTTCCTTTTTCATCGCAGACTTTAACGCCTGCAAATCGTTGATTTCCTGCCGCGACACGCCGCGCCGTACCGCGTCCAAAATTTGCAAAGTCGTTGCAACGCCGATGTCTGTTGAAATCAGCATTTCTTCTAATTCGTCGAGAAACGCTTCGTCAATCTGTTTACGGTTTTCAAAAATCGTGTCGAGTTTGTTGTTGATCGAATACCGGGTTTTCTCGATCGCTTTGCTGAAACGCACGCGGACTTCGCGTTCAACAGCTTCTTCTTGCGCTTTGAGTTCTTCCATTGATTTGTCCAAACCCAAAGTGGAAATCGAAAATTTGTCTTCGTCTTTTTTTCTGCGCCAAAAAAATGCCATAAATAATTACTTTGTTAAAAAATCCTGCTTAAAATTATGAAAGTCATTGAGTTTTATTTAATTTACTCAATGACAAAATATATTATCAAATTTAACTTGGTTAAGGTCTTATATCAAGTTGTTGGTTTTTACGCATTCATTTACCGCCAAGATGTCGGCGTTCCTGAAATTGATTGCCAATCGGTAAATTCTTTTTTAAGATTGAAACATTATGAAGATTACGAAATACATCCATTCCTGTCTTTTGCTCGAAAAAGACAACGATAAAATTTTATTCGATCCGGGTTTGTTCAGTTTTGCCGAAGGAAAAGTCAAACCGAATCAATTCAAGGATTTAACGGCGATTATTCTCACACATTGCCACCCGGATCATATTGATGACGAATCGCTCGCGCAAATTATTGAAAATAATCCTGATGTCGTTGTTTTGGCGAACGGCGAAATTCAATCGAAACTTGCGGAAATGAAAATCGAAGTCGAGAAATTTGAAAGCGGAACGCGCTACGTTGGAAATTTTAATTTAGAAGCCTTCGACGCGCCGCACGAAAAACTGCTCGCCGACGAAATTCCGCAAAACGCGGCTTACATCGTTGACGACGTTTTCGTTCATCCGGGCGATTCGCTCGCCGAAACTATTTTCAAAAAAAAGGGAACAAAAGTTTTGGCTTTGCCTTTGATGGCACCATGGGAAACCGAATTGCAGACTTTTGAATTTGCGAAAAAAATGTCGCCGCAGCAAGTCGTGCCGATTCACGACGGTTACGCGAAGGATTTCTTTCTAGAATCGCGTTATCAAACATTTATGAAATTCCTGAAACACGAAAACATCGAATTCAATTGGATGAATAAACCCGGAGATTTTGTAGAAGTTGAATAAAAGTGTTCCACGCTCTTATATCTTGCTGATTTCTGTGAACAGATGCAAAAATTTTTACCGTTTGATTTCTAATTGAAATAAATAATTAATTCAAAATTAAGAAAACAAATCATTTTCCAATTTGATATATGAATTTAGATTTAACAGAAGAACAACAAATGGTGCTTAATTCGATCCGCGAATTTGCCCAAAACGAAATCGCGCCTTTAGCGCGTGAATATGACGAAGAAGAAAAATTTCCCCGCAAACAATTAAACGGACTCGGCGAACTCGGAATTTTAGGGATGATAATTCCCGAAAAATACGGCGGCGCAGGTTTTGATTCGGTTTCATACGCGCTCGCGCTCGAAGAAATCTCCAAAGCCGACGCTTCGGTTGCAGTAATTGTTTCCGTAACGAATTCGGTTTGCTGTTATCCGATTTTGAGTTGGGGAACTGAAGCGCAAAAACAAAAATATCTTGTGCCGCTTGCCAAAGGCGAAATGCTCGGCGCGTTTTGTTTATCCGAGCCGCAAGCCGGTTCTGATGCTTCAAATCTCAAAACACACGCGATTGAAAATGGTGATTTTTACGTCCTAAACGGTACAAAATCGTGGGTTACAAACGGCGGCGAAGCGGGCGTTTATCTCGTGATGGCGGCGACGGGTGAGAATAACGGGCGCAAAGAAATTTCGGCTTTTTTGATTGATGGCGAAACGGAAGGTTTGGCGGTTTCGTCCGTCGAACACAAGATGGGACAACGCGCTTCAAAAACGACGGAAATGAGTTTGACGGACGTGAAAGTTCCGAAAGAAAATCTGCTCGGCGGAGTCGGAAATGGTCTTAAAGTCGCATTCAGCAGTTTAGACAACGGCAGAATCGGCATTGCTTCTTTGTCCGTCGGCATTGCGCAAGCCGCGCTTGATGAAGCAAAAAATTACGCCAAAGACCGCATCGCCTTCGGGCATCCGATTGCCGATTTTCAAGCGATTCAATTTAAACTCGCGGATATGACGACAAATACGGAAGCGGCGCGTTTATTGACTTTGAGAGCCGCCGCAATGAAAGACGCAAATCACACACAAACCGGAATTTACGCTTCGATGGCGAAACTTTTCGCTTCGGAAAACGCCAACAAAGTCTGCGCCGAAGCCGTTCAAATTCACGGCGGGAACGGATATTCGCGGCATTACAACGTCGAAAAATATTATAGAGATGCCAGAATTACCACGATTTATGAAGGCACGAGCGAAATTCAGCGGATTGTTATTTCACGCGGTATTCTAAACGCTTGATTCGTCAAGAATTTATTTAAAAGTTTGTGATAAAATAAAAAATGTCCGGTATAAATTTGATTATGTTCAAATGAAAAATTATTTTGGCATAATCTGATTGGTTAAATCTTTGAAATTTACAATAAAGGAGAAATTTTATGGAAAACATTGTTCCAAATGATACAGGTCTGATTACGGCACTTTTTAAAGATAAAAATAATGCGGAAAGTGCTTATCAGGAGCTTCTGAACCGCAACTACACTTTTCACGATATTGACGTGATAATGAGCGAAGAAACGCGCAATAAACATTACGGCGACGATAATGTCGGAAAATCCGCGCTCGGCAACAAGGCTGCTGAAGGCGCAGGTGTCGGCGGCGCAATCGGCGGCATAGTGGGCGCGATTATCGGCGCACTGGCGGCAGTCGGAACGGCGATTGCTTTGCCCGGTTTGGGTTTGGTAATTGCCGGTCCGATTGTCGCGGCATTGGCGGGCGCGGGCGCGGGCGGCGCAACCGGCGGAATTATCGGCAGTTTAGTCGGTTACGGCATTCCCGAAAAAACCGCACTTGAATATGAAATGGGACTCAAAGAAGGCGGCATAATTTTGGGTTTTCGTCCGCGCAACGCCACCGAAGCCGGAGAAGTTGTCAATATTTGGCAAAAACACAATGGACAACTGATAAAAGGTTAATTTCTAACAAAACAAACTTTGTAAATTAAAAAGGCGAGATTTATTTCTCGCCTTTTTTCATCAATAAGCCCGCGCAAACACCACTCTTTGCTTTGATGGTTTGCCCGAATAAACATCTTTTCCTTCTTCTGTTTTCGCGTCAAATGGAATACAGCGAATTGTCGCTTTCGTTTCTTCTTTGATTTTTTCTTCGGTTTCGCTCGTGCCGTCCCAATGCGCGAGGAGGAAACCGCCTTTTTCGATTTGTTCTTTGAAATCTTCCCACGAATCAACTTTAAAAGTGTTTTCTTCGCGGAATTTTAATGCTTTATTGTAAATATTCGATTGAATTTCGTCGAGCAAATCTTTGAGGTAATCGGCAATTCCGTCAATCGAGCGCGATTCTTTTGATAAAGTGTCGCGGCGGGCGACTTCAATCGTGCCGTTTTCGAGGTCGCGCATTCCGATTCCCAAACGAACGGGAACGCCGCGCAATTCGTATTCGGCGAATTTGTAGCCGGGTTTATATTTGTCGTCGTCGTCAAATTTGACAGAAATTCCTTTCGATTTTAATTCATTGATAACCGGTTCAACTCTTTCGGCAATTTTCGCCAAATCTTCTTCGGCGCGATAAATCGGCACTATAACAACCTGAATCGGCGCAAGTTTTGGCGGCAAAACAAGACCGTTATCGTCGGAATGCGCCATAATCAACGCGCCCATCAAACGGGTCGAAACGCCCCAACTCGTCGCCCAAGGGTATTCGAGTTCGTTTTCTTTGTTGACGAATTTAACATCAAAAGATTTGGCGAAATTTTGCCCGAGAAAATGCGAAGTTCCGCATTGTAAGGCTTTGCCGTCCTGCATCAAACCTTCGATACACAAAGTATCTTCCGCGCCGGCGAATCTTTCGTTGGCGGTTTTCGCGCCCTTTATAACCGGCAACGCCAGCCAATTTTCCGCAAAATCGGCATAAACACCGAGCATTTTATTGGTTTCTTCGACGGCTTCTTCTTTGGTCGCGTGCGCCGTGTGTCCTTCCTGCCAGAGAAATTCGGCGGTTCGCAGAAAAATTCTGGTTCTCATTTCCCAACGCACAACGTTTGCCCATTGATTTATCAGCAAAGGAAGATCGCGCCACGATTGAATCCAGCCTTTATATGTGTTCCAAATAACTGCTTCCGATGTCGGGCGAATAATAAGTTCCTCTTCGAGTTTTGCGTTCGGATCAACAATCAAACCCTTACCGTCGGGATTATTTTTCAGACGATAATGCGTTACGACGGCGCATTCTTTGGCAAAACCTTCGGCGTGTTCCTCTTCTTTTTCCAAAAACGACTTCGGCACGAACAGCGGGAAATAAGCGTTTTGATGTCCGGTTTCCTTAAACATATCGTCAAGTTCACGCTGCATTTTTTCCCAAATCGCAAAACCGTAAGGCTTTATCACCATACAGCCGCGCACGGCGGAATTTTCCGCCAAATCAGCGCGTTTGACGATTTCGTTATACCATTCCGAATAATTTTCCGATCTTTTTGTTAATCCTTTGCTCATAATTTCCTCGATAAAATTACTGATAATAAAGCAAAACGGCTGACATAACAATTTTGCACAATTACTTTTCCTGATTTTATATTTTATAATGTTAAGAACAAATAAATTATTTTTTATGAATGACTCTAAGATAAACTTTCAGGATACAAAAACTGCTTTTGCCGACAAATCGGATGCGGAACTTGAAAAAAAGTATTGGCTTTTTAAGTTGATGAATTCACCGTTTTTGACGAATATCGGCACGAAATCAACCGCACTTGCTTTGAAATTAGGTTTGCCGATCAAAGGTTTGGTAAAAAATACGATTTTCAAACAGTTTTGCGGCGGCGAAACTATTGAAGAATGTCAGCCGACGATTGAAAAACTCGGCAGTTCGCACATCGGCACGATTTTGGATTATTCGGTTGAAGGAAAATCGGCGGACGAAGATTTTGAACGCACGAAAGATGAAACGATTTTAAATCTCGAACGCGCTAAAAACGACGAGAAAATTCCGTTTGCCGTTTTCAAAGTTACGGGAATCGCGCCGCTAGGAACTCTGGAAAAAGTCAACAATCACAAAAAACTCGATGCCAAAGGAAATGCCAAATGGCATCGGACGCAGAAGCGCGTCAATGAAATTTGCGAATTCGCCCATTCGATTGAGCAGCCGATTTTTATTGATGCGGAAGAGTCTTGGATTCAAGACGCAATTGACAGTTTGGCGACTGATATGATGGAAAAATACAACCGTGAAAAGCCGATTGTTTTCAATACGATTCAACTTTACCGCAAAGATCGTCTGGAATTTTTGAAGGAATCGCATCGCAAAGCTAAAGAAAACGGTTATATTCTCGCCGTCAAACTTGTGCGCGGCGCGTATATGGAAAAGGAACGGACGCACGCTGTCGAATTTAATTATGAATCACCGATTCAGCCGGACAAAGCGGCGACTGACCGCGATTATAATTTGGCAATCGAATATTGTCTGGAAAATATCAATGACATCGCCTTCGTCGCCGGAACGCACAACGAGAAAAGTGTACAAATGCTGGCGAAGAAATTGGACGAAAAGGGAATTCCGCACGATCATCCGCACGTTTTTTTCTCACAGCTTTACGGAATGAGCGACAATCTTTCGTATATTTTGGCTGACAAAAATTATAATGTTTCCAAATACGTGCCTTACGGTCCGGTTGCCGACACGCTGCCTTATTTGATTCGCCGTGCGAAGGAAAATACATCCGTAATGGGACAAATGAGTCGTGAATTAGACTTGATTGATAAGGAATTGAAACGCCGAAAGGCGGATTAAACTTTTGAAAAATTTTGTCGTAGAGCTGATTTAAGGTTGAGTTATAAGAAAAAGAAAGGATTAAAATATGTTTTGTCCGAATTGCGGAAAAGCTAATCAGCAAAAAAAACATATTGCCGAAGTTGCGGCGAGTTTTTGAATGATTTGAAAGTTAAGAAAAAAAGCCTTGTGTTTGGCGGAGAATCTTCTGAAGAACTAATTAAAAATAATCTTAAATTGAACTTATTGAGTTCGGTTGTCAGTCTGATGATAGCTATTGCGCTTTTTGTTAGTTTTTTTGGACAAGAATACGCATCGGTGGTTATTGCTCTGGCAGCCGGACTTCTAGGGGCGATGAGCTTTTGGCAATTCACGACTTTTTATAACGGACTCAGATTAAGAAGAAACTTTGCCCGACGGCGTGAAGATTCGGCGGTGGAAAATCAAACTCAAATCGAATCGGCACAGACGAAGGAACTTTTAAGTGAAGCGGATTTCAGCGATGCCGTGCCGATTAGCGTAACGGAAAATACTACACGGCATTTGTCGGAATAAAAGGTAAAAAACAAATCAACGCAGTCCAAGCATCAACCTGACCGAACGGTCTGAAACTTCACGATTTGCGTCTGATTTCCAATTATCAAAAGCCTCTAATTCATTTTCCGTCAATGATTCGTTTTTCATTCGCGCCACCTGTGTAGCTTCAAAAGCGCGTGTCGTCAGCGCAATGTGCGGATGATTGATTGTCAGATTCGAGGCGATTTCCAAAGCCGCATCCGCCGAATCAATGTCGAGAAACATTTCGTTATATGAAGCCAGATGCCAGATTTTGTCTTCCGGCGTTTCTTCAATCGCCAAAATTCTTAAAAGTCCGTAACCGCTTTCGATTTGAAAAATTAAAAAATCGCCCGCCTGAAAATTTTGTGACACAACTGAAACCTCCTGAAAAATTTAAGATTAGCATAAAGCGTCATTTGTCAATAAAATCAAATTGATGAAAAATTCAGATTATAATTCAATGTTAAAAGTTGCGATTGAAGAAGCGCGAAAAGGTCTTGAAGGAGGCGGCATTCCAATCGGCGCGGCTTTATTTGATAAAAATGAAAATCTGCTCGGTAAAGGTCATAATCGGCGTGTGCAGGAAAATGATCCGTCAATTCACGGCGAAACCGACGCTTTTCGCAAAGCCGGACGACAGAAATCTTACCGCGATATGATTATGGTGACGACGCTTGCGCCGTGTTGGTATTGTTCAGGACTTGTGAGGCAATTTAAAATCGGCACGGTCATCGTCGGAGAATCGCGGACGTTTCAAGGCGGAATTGAATGGCTTAAGGAAAACGGAGTTAATGTGATTGATTTGGATTCGGAAGAATGTTTTAAAATGCTCAACGAATTTATCACGGCGCATCCTGAAATTTGGAACGAAGATATTGGCGAAGAGTGAACACTTTGATGCAAAATTCACGCTTTTTTTATTTCAGCTAAATCTTTGTTATTATTGATAGATAAATTAATTTACATAAAATAAGAGGAGTTCAATGTCAGAATTAAAAGAAGCAGTAATTATTAGTGCCGCGAGAACGGCGACCGGCAAGTTTTTGGGAAGTTTGAAAGGATTTTCAGCGACGGATTTGGGCGCAATTGTGGTTAAAGAAGCAGTTAAACGCGCCGGAATTAAACCGGGACAGGTTGACGAAGTGATTATGGGATGCGTCGTGCAAGCCGGAGTGGGACAAGCACCGGCAAGACAAGCGGCGATCAAAGCGGAACTTCCGCCGGAAGTTTCTGCTTTAACCGTAAATATGGTGTGCGGTTCGGGACTTCGCGCGGTTTCTTTAGCCGCGCAAGCCATTAAATTGGGCGATGCGGATTTCGTCGTCGCGGGCGGAATGGAATCAATGTCGAATATTCCATATGCGTTGCCGAATGCGCGGGAAGGTTATCGGATGGGCAATCAAACCGATATTGATTTGTTGATTCACGACGGGTTGTGGTGTCCTTTTGAAAATTGGCATATGGGAAACACCGGCGAAATCGTGTCGGAAAAATATCAGATTTCGCGCGAAACACAGGACGAATACGCATTTAATTCGCACCGTAAAGCAATGGAAGCCAGAGATTCCGGCAGATTTGACGATGAAATCGTACCGATTGAAATTCCGCAGCGCAAAGGCGATCCGGTAAATTTCGACCACGACGAAACGATCCGCGACGACACTTCGATTGATTCTTTGAGCAAATTAAAATCGGCGTTCAAAAAAGACGGCGGCACGGTGACGGCGGGAAATGCTCCCGGCGTGAACGACGGCGCGTCGGCGATTGTCGTGACTTCGGCGGAAAAGGCGAAGGAATTGAACATCGAACCGCTGGCGCGTATCGTGGCGTATGCGACGAGCGGCATCGAACCGAAATTGATTATGATGGCTCCGGTTGAAGGCGTGAAAAATGTGCTGAAAAAAGCCGGTTGGGAAATGGCTGATGTTGATCTTTTTGAACTTAACGAAGCATTTTCGGTGCAGGCGTTAGGCGTGATGCAGGAACTCGGACTCGATATGGAAAAAGTCAATGTCAACGGCGGCGCGGTCGCTCTCGGACACGCCATCGGCAATTCCGGCGGGCGAATTTTAACGACTCTGCTTTACGAAATGAAACGCCGCGATGTGAAAAAAGGCGTTGCCGCGCTTTGCCTGGGCGGCGGAAATTCGGTGGCGATGGCGGTTGAAAGAGATTAAAAGTGAAAAAGATTTGGCGTTAATATATTTTTCAGCTTAAAACCTTAAGTGAAAAGAAGAATTTTCTTTGCGATTTGCGTGGATTAATTTTATATCAGAAGCGTGAATCGCATTTTTATTGTCTAAATACGAAAGTCTGGACAATATGCTTTTTGTGCAAAAATTTATTAATGCTTTTTTGAAGATAGTTTTAGCAATAAAATAATGCGGTTATCGCAACTGCGAAAAACTATTGTATAAATATGGAAATATTCGGAATCAAATTAGTCGGCTTCGACGCTGAAAACGGGCAAAAACTGTTGTTGACACTGGGATTTATCGCGGTTGTTCTGTTTCTCGGCTATATTTTACGCGCTTTAGTTGACCTAATTTTAAGCAGCAAGCAGTTAGAACGCGCACGATTTTGGACAAAGCAGGGAATCAGCGTTTTGATCGCACTTTTAATGATCGTCGTAGTTGTTTCAATTTGGTTTGAAGACCCGACGCGCCTTGCTACCGCCGTCGGGTTAATTACTGCCGGTCTTGCTTTCGCACTGCAAAAGGTTGTTTCGTCAATCGCCGGATATATCGTTATTTTGCGCGGCAGAAATTTCACCGTCGGCGATAGAATCTCGATGGGCGGCGTGCGCGGCGATGTCATCGGACTTGGTTTTATCCAAACGACGATTATGGAAATGGGACAACCGCCCGCCGTTCAGAAATCCGATCCGGCGATTTGGGTGAAAAGCCGGCAGTTTACGGGCAGAATCGTAACCGTCGCCAACAACAAGATTTTTGATGAGCCGGTTTTTAATTACACGCGGGATTTTCCGTTTATCTGGGAAGAAATCTCGATTCCGGTTACATATCAAGCCGACCGCCGCAAAGCCGAAGAAATTATGATTTCCGCAACCAACAAATATGTGCTGAAACTCAGCGAATTGAGCGCGGAAGCGGTTAAAAGGTTAGAATAAGAATATTTCGTTAATGTCGAAGATTTCAATCCGCGCGTTTTTTACCGAATTACGGATAACTGGCTCGAACTCACGATTCGTTTTATCGTAGGAGAACATCACGTCCGTGAAGTTAAAGATTCGATCAGCCGCGAGATGCTTGCAGGTTTGAACGAAGCAGGAATCGGTATCGCGTCGGCGACTTACGATATTGTGGGATTTCCACCGCTCCGCATCGAAAATATTGAAAGTAGAGAGTCGGGAATCAAGAGTAAAGAGAAAATTTAAATTCAGCTTATGATTCTAAAGTCGCTCGAGTTTAGCTTCTAACGTGGAACTTTCGGTTTTTCCGTCAGAATAAATATTCAACCCACATTGACCGTCTTTACTTGGCGATACAGAAACAGATAATGTTAAAACGACAGGCAGAATTGTGAAAAATGAACGGACAAGAAAAAAATAAACAGATTAAAGAAAAGGCAAAAGAAAAAGTTCGTGAAGCGCGTCCGTGGGTTGTTTTGATGGGGCGCATCGGTTTTGCGGCGATGGGCGTGGTGCATCTGCTCGTCGGCATTTTGGCGATAATGTCGGTTGTCGGGATCGCGTCGGCAAGCGGCACGAATGGAGTGTTGCAGGAAATTGTGCAGCTTCCGTTCGGACAGTTTTTGCTCGTCGCCGTTGCCGTTGGATTCGTCGGCTATGCCGTCTGGCGGTTTATTCAAGCAGTGTTGGATACGGATGCAAAAGGTTCGGATGTTAAAGGCATTGCCGTTCGTATCGTTTATGCCGGCATCAGTCTGGTTTATCTGGGATTGGCTTTTTCCGCCGTTAAAATTTTTCTCGGTGCGCGAGAGGATGAAGGTGTTTGGGCGCAGAGCTGGACGGCGTGGCTGCTCGCGCAGCCGTTCGGTCAATGGCTCGTCGGACTGGCGGCGGCGATTGCGGCAGTTATCGGAATCGTCCATCTTTACATCGCCTGCAAAACTAAATTTCGTGAAAATTGGAAGTTGTCGGAAATGAGCGAGAGCCAGGAAAAATGGGGAACGCGTTTCGGCATCGTCGGATTTTCCGCACGCGGAATTGTTTTTTGCATTATTGGATTTTTCCTTGCTTTTGCCGCGTGGCAGTCGAACGCCGGACGAGTCCGCGATTTCGGCGGCGCGTTACGCAGTGTCGAACAGCAGCCTTACGGAGTTTGGCTGCTCGGTCTGGTTGCAGCCGGACTTTTTTCTTACGGAATTTTTATGTTTTTTCAAGTGAGATTTCGGCGGATTGTCAAAACTTTATAATAAAAATTTGTATCGTATTAAGATGAATTTCAAGTTTTGCCTTAAAATTTCTTGATGATCTCAGTCGGATAAGTAAGGAAACCCGGTTGTTTTTATCAGTTTTATTTTTGTTAAAGAGATTAAATTTGTCGCTTGTTTGTTTTGATCACGGGTTTCCGTTATTTTTAAGTAAAGTTTTGATACAGACAATTTATAAAAGAGGAATAATTAAACAATGAATGAAATTATCGGTGTGATTGGCGCGGGAACGATGGGCAACGGGATTGCTCAGACTGCCGCAAGCCGTGGTTATGACGTGGTAATGTATGATATTAAACCCGAATTAGTCGAGCGCGGTGTGCAGAATATTAGTAAAAGTCTTGACCGTTTTGTCAAAAAAGAAACGATTACCGAAGAAGGAAAAAATGAGGTTTTAAGTAAAATCAGAGCGACGAATGATTTTGACAACTTTAAGGATTGTTTTTTAATTGTCGAAGCGGCGGTTGAAAATTTTGAAGTAAAAAAAGGAATTTTTCAAGAATTGGACAAATTAACCGCGCCCGAAGCGATTTTGGCGACCAATACTTCTTCGATTTCGATTACGAAAATCGCGGCGACGACTTCGCGCCCTGATAAAGTTGTCGGAATGCACTTTTTTAACCCTGTTCCGCTGATGAAACTCGTCGAAATCATTCGCGGAATTGCTACCTCGGACGAAACTTATGCGAAAGTTAAAGATTTATCGGAAAAACTTGGTAAAGTTCCGGTTGAATGCAATGATTTTCCCGGTTTTGTTTCAAATCGCGTGTTGATGCCGATGATTAACGAAGCAATTTTTTGTTTATATGAAAACGTGGCGACTGCCGAATCAATTGATGAGATAATGAAACTCGGAATGAATCACCCGATGGGACCTTTGACGCTCGCCGATTTTATCGGTTTGGATGTTTGTCTGGCAATTTTGAATGTTCTGCACGAAGGTTTAGGC
This sequence comes from Pyrinomonadales bacterium, assembly GCA_038232235.1. Lineage (GTDB taxonomy): Bacteria > Acidobacteriota > Blastocatellia > Pyrinomonadales > Pyrinomonadaceae. The sequence goes on from JBBSIE010000001.1 coordinate 89,542, forward strand.
GATCCGAAATATCGTCCGTGTCCGCTTTTGAAAAAATATGTTGATGCCGGCTGGCTCGGACGAAAATCCGGGAAAGGTTTTTATGAATATCAATAGATATTCGAGGATTAGTTTATCGTATCGCCCTTGATTATTTTTAAGAAGAATTAAAATTTTTAGCGATTAAAAATCAATGGCAATAAATAAAATCACTGCATCGCAAATTTTATTTATTACATCCAAAAACAAAATTACGCTCCTTTGCGTAAAAAAATAAACTTGACGGAAAAGGAAACAATATGCGAAAAAATTCTGCAATTTTATCACTGATGATTTTTGCTTTGCTCATCAGCCAGACGGCTTTTGCACAGGTAAAATTCAAGCCGCTCGATATAAAACAACGAACTTTGAAAAACGGTTTAAGCGTTGTCAGTGTTGAAGATAATTCCAGTCCGAATGTAACGGTGATGGTAACTTATGATGTCGGCTCAAAAAACGATCCCGATAAACGCAACGGTTTTGCCCATCTTTTTGAGCATTTGATGTTTAAAAGCACTAAGAATCTGAAAAGCGAACAATTCGACAGATTGACCGAAGATGTCGGCGGCAACAATAATGCCAATACTTCGGACGACGTAACGAATTATTTTGAAAATGTTCCGTCAAACTATCTGGAAACGCTGTTGTGGGCGGAAGCCGAGCGAATGCAGAATTTAAATGTGGACGAACCGAATTTTAAATCCGAACGCGCCGTCGTGCAGGAAGAATTTCGGCAGAGCGTTTTGGCGCAGCCTTACGGTCAGTTTTACGAAGCGATTCAAAAACTTTCCTTTGATAAATCGCCATATAAAAGAACAACCATCGGTACAATCGAAGATTTGCAGTCGGCTTCACTCGACGACGTGAAAAAGTTCTATAAAGATTATTATCGTCCCGACAACGCGACTTTAATTGTCGCCGGCGATTTTGATAAAGAGCAGTTGGATAAATGGATTGATAAATATTTCGGAAGTATCGAAAAACCGACGGGTAAAATTACGCGCGTAACGGAATTTGAACCGGAACGCACGACGGCGAAACGTGAAGTCGTAAAATATCCGAATGTTCCGCTTCCGGCAGTGGCGATTACATATCTTGCGCCGGCGGCGAAAGACAAAGACACGCCTGCATTGAAGGTTGCCGAAGCGATTTTGTCGGGCGGTGAAAGTTCGCGGCTTTATCAAGAACTCGTTTACAAACAGCAAATCGCGCAGGAAGCATCGTTTAGCGTTGATTCGCACGCCGACAAATTTTTGATGTATTTTACGGCGGTAATGGCAAGCGGAAAAACGCCGGAAATGGGAGAAAAATCACTGTTAGCCGAACTCCAAAAAATTCAGGACGCGCCGGTTTCGGCAGCGGAACTCGAAAAGGCGAAAAATACGATTATCGCCGACAATGTGCGGCGGCTCGAAACAAATCAGGGAAAAGCCTTTGCCATCGGTCAGTCGGTGATTTTATACGGCAAACCTAATGCCGTTAATGATGAAGTCGGCGAAATTCAGAATGTTACCGCCGCAGATGTTCAGCGCGTAATGAAAAAATATTTTAACGACAGTAATCGCGTGATTGTCTTTTACGAAAATGACGACAAAAAAGGAGATTCGAAATAATGAAAGATTCAAAATTCAAAATTCAAAATTCAAAATTCTTTAGAATTTTTCTTTTTTTTGGCGTTTCGCTGACAAGTTTTGTATATGCCGCCAATGCTCAGGAAACTCCGCCCGCGCCGTCTGCGCCGCGCTCGGTAAAAATTCCGAGCGTACAGGAAAAAACCTTGCCAAACGGCTTGAAAGTCGTCGTCGTCGAACGAAAAAATGTGCCGCTTGTAACGGCTTCGCTGCTGGTCAAAAGCGGCGCGAATGTTGAAGATGACGCGCTGGCGGGCGTGGCTGATCTGACTGCTTCAATGCTTTTAAAGGGAACGAAAACACTCACGGCGACGCAAATTGCGCAGGATATTGAATTTTTAGGCGGCAATATCAATTCCGGTGCGGGTTGGAATTCCTCAAATGTCACCGTTAATGTTACTTCCGACAAATTAGACAAAGTGTTGGCGATTATGTCAGATGTCGTGTTAAATCCGACGTTTTTGCCGAAAGAAATTGAACTTTATAAAACGCAGACGCTCGACAACTTGAATGTTCAGCTAAAACAACCAAGATCACTGGCAGGTTTTGTGGCGAGCCGGTTTAGTTTTGACGAGCATGCAGCAGCCGGAACGCCGGAAACTATCGCAAAAATTTCACAATCCGACATCATAAAATTTTACCAAAAGGCATATTTGCCGACGGATGCAGTTTTAATTTTCGCCGGCGATATTTCCGTTGAAGATGCGATGTCGCTGGCTAAAAAGTATTTTGGAAACTGGAAGTCATCGGCAAAACCAATGACCAAACCCTACACAATAACTCAGGATAATTTGAGCGAAAAAGAGCGGACTAAATTTAATCAGAATATGAAAGTCGTCAACCGATTTTTAGTAATTGATCTACCTAATTCGGGACAAGCTGCGGTCGGTTATGCAAATAAAATAAAGTCAGGACGCAGCGGCAATGAATACTTTCCGGCGTTGGTCGCCAACACGGTTCTCGGCGGCGGCTATTCGGCGCGATTGAACGAAGAAATTCGCATCAAACGCGGTCTCAGTTACGGCGCAGGCAGCAACATTAGCTGGCGAGCATCGGACAGCAATTTTTTCGCCTATGCTCAAACGAAAAATGTTTCAGCCGCGCAGGTTGCCGAATTGGTCGAAGCGGAAATTGAAAAATTAACCGGTGAACCGGTTTTGACAGATGAATTAAATCCGCGTAAGGCGACACTAAACGGTAATTTCGGACGCAGTTTAGAAACGACGCGCGGTTTAGCCGGACAGATCGGCGAACTTTATCTTTACGGCATCAATACTGATGAGTTGAATTCGTATATGTCGAATGTGCAAAAAATCTCCGACAAACAGGTCGAAAATTTCGCTCTGGCAAACTTAAAAGGCGGCGATATTATTATTGTCGGCGACGCGAAAGTTTTTATGGACGATTTGAAAAAGCGTTTTCCCAATCAGAAAATCGAAGTCATTTCTGCCGACGATCTTGATTTAAACAGTGCGACGCTTCGTAAAAAAAATGCGACGAAATCAATGTCTGAAAAATAAATTTCCCAAACGCAAAAAATAAAAATGCGGAAGGTGAAAATCTTCCGCATTTTTATTAAATTAGACAGAGAAAATAAATTTCACACTGCTTGCCGTTTTGATTCAGTAAGTTTGAAACAAATTAATATGCACAAAAATCTACGCTCATTTATCGAAACGCTCAGACGCGAAAACGAAATCGTCGAAATCGAAGCGGAAGTTGATCCGTATTTGGAGATCGCCGAAATTCACCGACGCATTATTGAACAACAGGGAAAAGCTCTTTTTTTCAAAAATGTAAAAAATTCGATATTTCCCGTCGTGACAAATTTGTTCGGAACGGCGAAACGAATTGATCTGGCATTCGGAAAAAAGCCGCAGGAATTTGTCAGAAATGCGGTTGAAATGATCGAGGTTTTGCTGCCGCCAAAACCCAAAGAACTCTGGAATTACCGGCAAATGGCATTTGACGCGCTCAAACTCGGCACAAAAAATGTCAAAAACGCTCCCGTTTTGGAGAGATTCAGCAGAGAACCGAAATTGACGGAAATCCCGCTCCTTCAGTTATGGCACGAAGACGGCGGACATTTTATAACATTGCCGCTGGTTTATACGGAAAGTCCGACGAGCGGCAAACACAATCTGGGAATGTATCGCATTCAGCGTTATGATGACACGAAAACCGGAATTCACTGGCAAATCGGAAAAGGCGGCGGTTTTCACCATTTTGAAGCCGAGCAATTGAATCAGCCGTTGCCGGTAAATATCAATATCGGCGGAGCGCCGGCGTTGATTTTAGCGGCGATTGCGCCGCTGCCCGAAGATGTTCCCGAATTAATACTCGCCTCGCTTTTGGCAAACGGGAAAATCAAAACAGTAAAAAATCCGCTTCCCGGTGGTTTGCGTTTGATTGCCGAAGCCGAGTTTGTTTTTTCGGGAAAAGTCGCCGCGCACAAACGCCGTCCCGAAGGTCCGTTCGGCGATCATTACGGTTATTATTCGCTGGTTCACGATTATCCGGTTTTTGAATGCGAAGCGATTTTCCACCGCAAAGACGCTATTTATCCGGCAACTGTCGTCGGCAAACCGCGTCAGGAAGATTTTTACATCGGCGATTATTTACAGGAATTGCTTTCGCCGCTTTTTCCGCTCGTGATGCCCGCCGTTCTTGATTTGTGGAGTTACGGTGAGACGGGTTTTCATTCGCTCGCCGCCGCCGTTGTCAAAGAAAGATACGCCCGCGAAGCACTCGGCGCGGGTTTTCGCATTCTCGGCGAAGGTCAACTTTCGCTGACAAAATTTTTAATGCTGACCGACAAACCGCAGGATTTGCGCGATTTCAAAAGTTTATTTGAATATATTTTATCCAGAGTAAACTGGGAAAGCGATTTTTTCATCTTTGATCGCACATCTTTCGACACGCTCGATTACGCTTCCGGCAAAATAAATCACGGTTCAAAGGCAATGCTCGTCGGTGTCGGCGAAGAGAAAAGAAAATTAAAACGCGACTTTATCAATGAACTTCCGAATTACTTAAAACGCGCCGAAGTTTTTTGCGGCGGTTGTTTGGTTGTTGAAGGGGAAAACTATGAGTCCGATAACGAAGTCGGTAAAAGAATTGCCGAATCAGGTAAATTTGATGATTGGGAAATAGTCGTTTTGCACGACGATGCTGATTTTGCCAAATCAACTGACAAATTTCTGTGGGCGACGTGGACGCGGTTTAATCCTTCGACTGATATTTATGCGAAAGAAATAAAAGTTGTCAACAATCATATTTCTTATAAAAACCCGATTGTCATTGATGCGCGAATAAAGCCGTGGTATCCGAAAGAGGTGGAAGTGCGCGAAGATATTGCACAATTAGTTAATAATCGCTGGCGTGAATATTTCCCGCAATCTGATTTATAACCGTCAAAAAAAATAATTTTAGTTAAAACTTTCAACTTTTCATTATTTTTGCCAAAGATTAAGGTTACAGTTTTTGAAATATATTGATAATCGCGCCTCTTAACCTTCTAATGAACAGTTGAAAAAAACTTTTTTTGTACAAATGAAAATTTTACTCAGAAAAATTTTAATCGTCTTTGCAATAATTTTGACAACCCTTCTATTCGTCGGAATCTACGCATATTTTATCGAACCCGGAAGGTTAATTGTTCACAAAGAAGTATTAAATATTCCCAATTGGAGCGCAAAACTTAATAATTTCAAAATTGTTGCAATCAGCGATATTCACGGCGGATCGCATTATGTTGACGAAGAAAAAATCAGACGTTTGGTTGAACTCGCCAACGAGCAAAATCCTGATTTGATTGTTTTGCTCGGCGATTATGTATCGCAATCGAATGTTACCAAAGGCACACTAAAGATGCCGAGTGAAACGGTTGCGGCGAACTTAAAAGGTTTCCGGGCAAAATATGGTGTTTTTGCGATAATCGGAAATCACGATTGGTATTACGACGAGGCAAAAATTACAAAAGAGTTTGAAAGTGCGGGAATTCGGGTTTTAGAAAACGAAGTTGTTAAAATAAATGTTGGAGACGAAACTGTAAACTTATGGGGAATTGAAGATTACTGGAAAAATCGCAAAGTTCCGCTCGAACCTTTTGAACAAATTGCCGATAAGCAAAACATCATCGCCATCACGCATAATCCCGATTCGCTGTTAAAGTCACCGGACGAAATAAGTTTAATGCTCGCCGGACACACTCACGGCGGACAGGTTAAATTTCCGATTTACGGTGCAATTGCTTTTGTAAATGATCCGCGATTAATGGCAGGTTTCATTGAGGTTGACGGAAAGCACGTTTTTGTTACAACCGGAGTCGGCTGCACCGGACCGCAAATTCGCTTTCGAGTGCCGCCGGAAATCGCCGTGCTGAGTTTATTCGCTGACAAATGAATAAAAAACCGAAAAAAATCTTAATTATCGTCATATTTTCAGCGTGTTTGCTGTGTCTGGCTTATTCATATTTTATCGAACCGAATCGGCTCGTTGTTAATCGGCAGGACTTGAAAATAAAAAATTGGAATGCCGCTTTTAACGATTTTAAGATTGCCTTAATTTCCGATATACACGGCGGATCGAACAATGTCACGGAAGAAAAAATTCGTGAAATTGTGAGAATTACGAATGAGCAAAAGCCTGATATTACCGTGTTATTGGGAGACTATGTTTCACAAATAAGCGAAAATTCTTCGGAACTGAAAATGCCAATGTCCGTGGTTTGTAAAAATTTGCAGGGATTGAAGGCAAAATACGGTGTTTTTGTCATTTTGGGCAATCACGACGGAGTATTCGGAGATGAAAAATCCGCTGCGGCATTTGAAGGCATCGGTTATAAAGTTTTGCAGAACGAGATTGCGACAATTGAAAAGGACGGTCAAAAATTACGAATACTCGGTTTAGTTGATCAGTTAAAGATTGGAAATTGGCAAAATTTTTCTGACGGATTAAAGCAAACAATAAATAATGATAATCAAACGGGCGACATCATCATTCTAGAACACAGCCCCGATATTTTGCCGGTTATAACCGGCGCATTTTCAATCTCACCTGATTTAAAGTTAATTTTAGCGGGACACACACACGGCGGACAGGTCTGGCTTCCGATAGTCGGAACGCCAATTGTGCCTTCGGGCTACGGTCAGAAATACTCTTACGGACACATCAAAGAAAATGATGTTGATATGTTCGTAACTACCGGAATCGGCACAAGTATTTTGCCTTTTCGATTTTTAGTTCCGCCGGAAATTGCCGTTTTAACGATTAAAGGAGAATAAATTTATGGTCAAAACTAGATAAGAATTTATGTATAATAGTTAAATCTAGAGGCTGTTTAAGAAATTGGTTTTCAGTGACTTATTTTTAAGTTATTGATATTCTTTAGACATTCTGCTCAAAAAGGAGAAGTTATGTCCGTTTCTCGACGTTCTTATTCAACCGATTTAACCGATACCGAATGGCAA
>JBBSIE010000002.1:0-90127 GCA_038232235.1 Pyrinomonadales bacterium
AATGACCAAAGTGAGTAAGTTAATCAGTCAAGGACTAAAAAGTTTCTCGGAAAAGGCACTAAGTTCAATAACATCGTTTGAATATTTGATGACCGCTTGGCATTCTGCTATTGCATAATTTCTAACTGAAAAGTGTATAAGAAGTGTTTAGACGAGGAACGCGGCGGCTTCAATTTCCAGTGTGCTTGGGGCTAATAAAAATACGATTTACACTGGCGGCGGCAAAAGGATATATTGTCAGTTGACGGCGCGCGTTGACAAAAGAAAAGTTATTGATGCTGAAACGGATCATCGCGCCCTACCCGATGTAGAAACACGCACAATAATTTCAAATTAAGCAACTGTTGTGCGTGTTTCGCAATAAAAATTTCGCAATTTACTGAACTGTGAACTGCACGATTCGCAATTGGGTAGTTTGCCTTTGCGGAATGTAATTGAGAATGTGCAGAACGACGGCATCGCCTATTTTTAATTTGCTTGCGACATCGTTAAAGGATTTCAAGGTTGTTACAGGGAGGCGATTGATGCGCTGAATCAAATCGCCTTTGCTGAGCGCGGAATCCGTGCCGGTTGTATTTTTTACATCGGCGATAAAACTGGCAGGATTGATATTTTTAATTATCAATCCTTTTTCACCTTGTAGTTTGTAAATAGCGGCATCTTGCGGTGTCAGTTCAGTCAAGGTCAAACCAAACGGCTCAACCGGTTTTCTTTGTCCGTCAATTGGCAATTTTACCGGAGTTTCGTCATCAATAATTTTGTTATTCGACGGACGTTCAGCCGGTTTTATGACGGTTGTTTTGCGATCCAGACGGTTTCCGGTTTCGCGCAAATACACGAGATTTATTTCTTTATCCGGCGTGGTTAAGGCAACTTTTTGAATCAAATCGTTCGCGTCTGCAATCTTTTCGCCGTTATATTCCAGAATTATATCGCCCGTCTGCAAACCGGCGGCGGCGGCAGGACTTTGTTTGTCGCTGACGCTTGTAACAATCGCGCCGCGCGCTTCTTCAAGTCCGTAAACTTTGGCAAACTCCGCCTTCACAGAATCGAGATACACGCCCAAATAACCGCGCCGGACTTTTCCGTCCTGAACGATTTGCTGATAAACATTTGCCGCGTCATTTGACGGCAGCGCAAAGCCGATGCCGTTGTAATCGCCGGTCAAAGTAGCGATTTGTGAATTGATTCCGATAACTTCGCCACTCATATTGACGAGCGGACCGCCGGAATTTCCGCGATTGATCGCCGCGTCCGTTTGAATAAATTTTTGAAATTGAGTGGCTTGCGGCGTTTCGCGTTTGGTTTGAGAAATAATTCCCGCCGTTACTGTTTGCGCCAAGCCGAACGGCGAACCGAGCGCAAGTACCCAATCACCGACTCGCGCCGCGTCCGAATTGCCGAGTTTGATAAACGGCAAATCGCGTCCCGCTTCGATCTTCAAAATCGCCAAATCGGTCAAATCATCCGCGCCGACAATTTTCGCCTGATATTCCGCGCCTGACTGCAAACGCACGGTAATGCGCGAAGCGTCGTCAACCACGTGCAGATTCGTCAAAATATAGCCTCTTTTGTCAACGATGAAACCGCTTCCGACCGAATAAGACGGACGGCGCGGCGACTGGCGGCGAAAAAATTCCATAATATCATTGGCATCTTCCGAAGGATTATCGTTTTTGAGCGTTATTTCGGGAATTTTTCCCTTTGTGTCAATATTGACGACGGCAGGTTCAACGCGATTAGCGACTTCGGCAAACGAAGCGGAAAGTTGTTCGGGAGAAATTTTTGCCGATTCGCTGATTTTATCGCCGACGGCTTGAGCTTGGGCAAAAGTTAAAGCCGCGCTGCTTCCGAAAATCAGAAGCGCGAAAACAAAACCTGTTACATTAACACGCACAATCCGCATCAATGCTTTTTTCGATTCATCAAATGACATAAATTTTCTCCTTAAAATCTCTATATTTTGGCAAAAATACCGTTATTGTTAAAGTATAACAAAAGACAAATGCGAATTACGAATTATACGGCGAATAATTTTGTCTGACCTTCATTTTTGACTAATTACAATTAACGATTTACGATTTACGCATCATACGATTCACACATTATGCTTGAAGAATATCTAAAACAATTTCTCGAACATCTGCGCTACGAGCGAAATGTCAGCACACACACTTTGCGGAATTATTCGAGCGATTTGGAACAGTTTCACGAACATATTGCGCCGGCGCAGGTTGACGGCACGCGCAAACAGATTGCCGTCAAAGACATTGACCATTTGACGATCCGCGAATGGATGGCGAGTCTTCATGCCGACAACAAAAAGAAAACTTCGATTGCGCGAAAACTCGCGTCGTTGCGAACATTTTTTCAATTTCTCGTGCGCGAAGGAATTCAGGAAACAAATCCGGCGAAACTCGTCGCCACGCCGAAAGTCGAGCGCAAACTGCCGAATCATCTCTCGATGGAAGATGCCGTCCGTTTTATCGAATCGCCGGATTTGGAAACGGATTTGGGCAGACGCGACCGTGCGATTTTGGAATTTTTATACGCAACCGGAATGCGCGTCGGCGAACTCGTCAATTTGAATTTAAAGGATGTTGATTTCCGCGAAAAACTCGTGCGCGTAACCGGAAAGCGCAAAAAACAGCGCATTTTGCCATTCGGCGAACCCGCGCTTCAAGCGTTAATGTATTATTTAAATGAAACGCGCCCGACTTTTCTCAACAATTGTCCTTTGAGCGAAAGAGACGAGCAAGCCGTTTTTCTGAATTATCAGGGAACGCGCATCACCACGCGCAGCGTCGGGCGAATGGTTGATAAATATATCAAACAAATCGCCGATATTCACGATATTTCGCCGCATTCTCTGCGTCATTCATTCGCCACGCATCTGCTCGATTCAGGCGCGGATTTACGCGATATTCAGGAGCTTCTCGGACACGCGCGGCTTTCGACGACGCAGATTTATACGCACGTTTCGATGGAAAAATTAATCGAAGTTTATGACAGAGCGCATCCAAAAGCGTGATCTTACGGTGAATTCAAATTTTCTAAATTGTGATTTTACGAATGAGGAAATGAAAATGAAAAAACGATTGTTTTTATTGCTATTTTTGATTTTCTTGACAAACGCCGCCAAAGCGCAAGATGAGAATGACGATACGCCTGTCAAGATTGATACCGTTTTACTGACTATGCCGTTAGTTGTCAAAGATAAAAACGGTCATAATGTTGCCGGATTAAAAAGGAAAATTTTTCAATCGTCGAAAATCAGGAAAACGCGACATCGAGTATTTTTTCAATGAAGAATCACCGATGAATGTCGCTATTTTAATTGACACGAGTGCCAGCACGAAAGAGGTTTTGGGCAAAATTGAAGTTCAACAATTCGCGTTCAAAATGTTGCTATATGATAGAGAACATTTATGAAAACCAAACTCAATATGAAAATTTTTCTTCTTTATCTCTTTTTTTTGCTGTTTACGCTGACGATTTTCGCTCAGGAAAAACCAAAAGCACTAAAATTTGACGAGTTTGATACTTCCGTCAAAAATCAATTTTACGCATACGAAGAAATCAGCGTTTCGCAGCGAGTTGAAAGATTTATAAAACAACTGAAAAAAGAACGCGGCGTAAAAGTTTACATAATTTATTACCAAGCCCAATTAACGGACAGTTCCAATAAAAACAAAATTGAAAATCGAATAAATCAAATTGAATATGTGATTCAATATTCAACTAAAATAAAGTTTGAAGATGTAATTTCAGTTGACGGCGGATACAGAGAAAAAAACGCTCTTGAATTTTGGATCGTCCCGAAAAGTGCCGAACCGCCTGAGCCGACTCTGACTTTAGAAAAATCGGAAACATTTGTTTGTCCGCAAATTAATGTTTACAGCGATGGACTTGAGTTTTATGAAAACGGAAGCGTATCTTTTACTGTCCCAACATATAACTTAAAATCCGTCGAAAACCCCGAATTTAGATGGAAAGTTTCGGCAGGCGAAATTATCGAAGGGCAAGGAACGAATGAAATTAAAGTCAATTTGAAGAATTCGGAAACAAAGAGAGTAACAGCTTTTGCGGAAGTCGGCGGATTGCCTCTGCCTTGCGAAAAAGTCGGATTTCGACCATTGATGTCAGCAGCAAAGCATATCAGGTTGATCACGCAGAGCGTTACAATCATTCGGATTTATCGGCGAGAATGGATAATTTTGCGATTACATTGAGCGGCTATCCGGCGGCGAAAGGCTACATAATTGTTTACGCGGCTCGCAACGGCGGCACAAAGGATATGGAAAGAGCGATTCAAAGCATAAAAAATATTTACAAATTTATGAAACGCGATATGAGCCGAATTACAATCGTGCGCGGCGGTTTTCGTGAATATAACACGGTTGATTCGTGGCTTTTGTTTGAAAATGCCGAACCGCCGACTCCAACGCCGACAGTTGATAAAAAATTTGTTATTCCGAATATAGTTAAAAAGAGTGGCGCACGAAGAAAGCGTTAATACTTTACATCTTTGCCGGAGAATTTCATGTTGCTAACAAAGGCGCAAAGTTCGCTAAATTAAGAAATTGACGTATTAAGTTTTTCGGGCATTATATTTATATACAAATGAGTGTGAAATTCGGTTTGATCGCCGGAAATGGTAAATTTCCATTTCTTGTCGTCGAAGGCGCGAAAAAACAGGGCGCGTCTTTGTCTGTCGTCGCCATCAAAGAAGAAACTGACAAAAGCATCGAAGAAATCGCCGAAAAAGTCATTTGGGTCGGCATCGGACAGCTCGGCAAGATGATTTCGTTTTTCAAAAACGAAGGCGTTGAAAAAGCGATAATGGCTGGACAAGTCAAGCACGTCCAGATTTTTTCCGGCGCGTTTCCCGATTGGCGAATGACGAAAATGCTTTACAATTTGCCGCGCCGGAACACCGATTCTTTGATTGGCGGAATCGCTTCCGAACTTGCCAAAGACGGCATCGAATTAATTGATTCGACCTATTTTATTCAGGAAAATCTCGCGCAGGAAGGCGTTTTATCAAAAAGAAAACCCGACGAAACCGAGCGCGGAAATATCGAATACGGCTTAAAAATCGCCAACGAAATCGCGCGTCTTGATTTGGGACAAACCATTGTCGTTCGCGCCAAAGCGTGCGTCGCTATCGAAGCGATGGAAGGAACTGACGCGGTAATTCGCCGCGCCGGAGAATTGGCGAAAGGAAAATTAACGGTCGTCAAAGTCGCCAAACCGAATCAGGATATGCGTTTCGACGTTCCGGTCGTCGGCGTTCCGACAATTGAAACGATGATTAAAGCGGGCGCGAGTTGTCTTTGTTTGACTGCCGGAAAAACTCTGATTTTCGACCGCGAAGAAATGATTAAACTCGCTGACAGTAAAAAAATTGCGATTGTCGCCGTCAAACCTGAAACAAACTTCGACAGTCTTCCGTAAAAACCAAACAACAAAAAGTCATCAAAACGCTTCAAAAATCGAGAATAAAACAAATTTGAATAGTCGTTTATCGAAATTTCCAATATACAAAGAAAAAATGAGAAAAAATCCAATTACAAAAAACTTACTTGCGTTATTTTTAACATTTGCGTTTGTCTTTCCGTCTTTGACGATGGCGCAAACTGTGACCAAAGCGAATTCGCGGGCGATGAAAGCGGCGGAAAATATTACGGCGGCGCAGCTTAAAGATTATCTTTATTTTGTCGCTTCCGACGAAATGGAAGGACGCGACACGCCTTCGCGCGGGCTTGATTTGACAGCGAAATTTATCGGCACGATGCTTTCGCGCTGGAACTTCAAACCGGCGGGCGACAAAGGAACTTATTTTCAGAAAATTGCGCTCGTTCGTGAATCGCCCGACGCGGAAAATTCGAGTTTGACAATCGGCGATCAAAAATTTAATTACGGCGCGGATTATTACCGAATGAGCGGCGGTTCTGAAAATATGATTTCCGCGCCGCTTGTTTACGGCGGCGACGGTTGGTATTTCAAGGCAAAAGGAATTGACGCGCTGCAAAATGTTGACGCGACCGGAAAAATCGTCGTTTTATACAGCGACGGCGTTCCGAATCGGTTTTACGCCACCGCGCTTCCGAAAGGCATTACGCGCGCAGATTTATCAGGCGAACGCGGCAAAGATTGGGTTGATCCGCTGACTTACGCCAAACAAAAAGGCGCGGTCGGCGTAATTGTCGTGGCATCGAACGCCGCGCAGTCAGATTGGGAAAATATCTCAAAACCACCGGCAGTTCAGCGTCCGTTTGTGGAAAAATTTCGCGCAGAAGCATCTTTGCCGACGATTTTCGTTTCTCAGAAAGTCGGCGATATGTTATTCACCGACGCGAAAAACGCGCTGTATCGAATGAACGCCGAAATGCCGAAAAGTTCGACTGCCGCATTTGCTTTGAATCCGAATACAAAGGTTGACTTCAAAGCCGCCATCAAACAGGAAAAAGTTTATACGCAAAATGTTGTCGCGCTGTGGGAAGGAAGCGATCCGGTTTTGAAAAATGAAATGGTCGCCATCGGCGCACATTACGACCACATCGGTTTGAGCAGTCCGGCATCTTCAAATCCCGACAAAATCAACAACGGCGCAGACGACGATGGTTCGGGAACAGTTTCAGTGCTTTCAATAGCGGAAGCGTTGGCTAAATCACCGACGCGACCGAGACGCTCGATATTATTGGTTTGGCACTGCGGCGAAGAAAAAGGTCTCTGGGGAAGCGAATATTTTAACAAATATCCGACGGTCAACATCAAAAATGTCGTCGCGCAGTTAAATATAGATATGATCGGGCGCAGCCGCAAATCGAATGACAACAATCCGAAAAACGCCAATCTTTCCGGCGAAAATGAAGTTTACGTCATCGGTTCGCAGATGATGAGTTCAAAACTCGGCGATGTTACTAAATCGGTCAACGATTCATATTTGAAGTTAAATTACGATTTGAAATATGACGATCCGAAGGACACAAACCGTTTCTTTTTCCGTTCGGATCATTTTAATTACGCGCTCAACGGCATTCCGATTGTCTTCTGGTTCGACGGCGTTCACGAAGATTATCATCAGCCGGGCGACGAACCGCAAAAAATTGATTACGACAAAATGCAGAAGATCGCGCGGACAATTTTTCTGACGATGTGGGAAGTCGCCGAACTTCCGACTCGTCCGGCGATTGACAAACAATTGCCGCCGGAATTAACGCAAAGATAGTCGAGAGTGGCGAGTCGAGAAATAATTCATCTTTAACTCTCGACTCGCCACTCAGTAAGCGAGTTTAATGGAATTCATTCCGCGCAGGATGACTTTTTGACGGCGGACGACACGCTTCGGATTTTTCTTCGGATTAAAAACATTGAGCGGCGACGGAATCATCGCCGAAAGATAAGCGGCTTCCTGCGGCGAGAGATTTGAAGCGGACTTTTTGAAATAATAACGCGAAGCGGCTTCCGCGCCGTACACGCCGTCGCCCCATTCGATAACATTTAAATAAAGTTCGAGAATACGTTTTTTGTTGAGTTCGCGTTCGAGAAAATACGTAATTAAGGCTTCACGTCCTTTGCGGAAAAAAGAGCGTTCTTCCGATAAATAAAGATTTTTTGCAAGCTGCTGCGTAACGGTTGACGCGCCGCGTTTAAAACTCGGCATCGGCGGAATCCAATCGTTTTCGTCGTAATCGCCTTCCTGTTTGGCTTCTTTTTCGCCTTCTCTTTTCGCTTCTTCCCAAGCTTTATTGATAGAATCCCAATCGAAACCGTGATGCGTGAAAAAATTCGCGTCTTCGCCCGCTAAAACCGCTCGCTGCAAATTTGGTGAAATTTGCTCAATCGGCATCCAAATCATATATTTTTTCGGCTCAGTGCCGTTTTCGACAGCTTGCGAGATGCGGTATTCGATCAAAGATGTCGTCGTCGGATTCTCAAGGCGGAGTTTTGAAATGTTCGGAAACGTCAGAAACTCAACGCCCAACCAAACAATGATTGCGCCGATTAAAATTAAAAATAAAACTTTTGTCCAATACCACATCTTAAAAGGATAAAGGCGAAAGGGAAAAGGCGAAAGGAAAGAAATAGTTTTGCTTTGTCCTTTCGCCTTTAAAAACTGCGCCGTTGCTTACGCGCGCATTTGTTTTTGGTTTTCCAACACTTTTCCAGTTACGAATTATAATAAATTTCGTTCAAATTACTGCTTGCTTTTGACAATTTTATTGACTCCGTAATCAACGCGCTTTTTCCCTGCCTGCGCGTCTTCCAACATATCTTCGGCTTGCAGATTGGATTCGTCCAACTTTATCGCCTTTTTTAAAGCGGCAACAGCTTCGTCATATTGAGCTAGTTTTATCAAAATCGCGCCGAGTTCGGTTTGATATTGACTGTCTTCGGGATTAAGTTTAACGGCTTGACGCAAAGATTTTTCGGCTTCTTTGTCATCATTCAATTTGTTATAAGAACGTCCGAGATTAAAATGCGCCGCGTCGTCTTTCGGATTTTTCGCCAGAATCTTTTTATACGCTTTGACCGCGTTTTCAAACGCCTTGTTCGATTTGGTCGGAGGCGGCGCATCTTTTTTGCCTTTTTTGCTTTTTGCCGGTTTCGGAGTCGGCGTTGCGTCCGGGTTTTCAGAAGCCGTTTGTTCCTGCTCTTTTTCAATCAGCAAATAAGCGACACCCATTTTGAAATATGCTTCGGCAAAATCGGGATTTAATTTGACGGTCTGTTTGTATGCCTCGATAGCTTTTTCATTTTCGTTGGCATCAAAAAGTTTATTTCCTTCCGCAAAAGCCGTGTCCGCGTCCGTAAATTCGGGCAGCGGAGTTTCCGCCGGTTTAACATTGGCGTTTATTTGGCTTATTTCTGCCGTCGGCGCAGGCGTTGCCGATACAATCGGCTGATTTGAATTGTTCGCCGCATTATCAGTGCAATCAAACAGTAAAAAAGCAAATGCCGTTAAAAATATGCTTATAAAAACTTTTTTCATACTTCCCTTCCCAAAAATAATTTTTATTTAATGAAGTTTTAACCCGGAGGAAAAACGAACGGACGACCTGCCAGAAGATGAACGTGCAGATGAAAAACGGTTTGTCCGCCGGCAGCGTTGGTGTTGATGACGACGCGATAACCGTCTTCGGCAAAGCCTTTTTCGCGGGCGATTTCCGCCGCCACCAAAAGCATATAACCGAGCGTGTCCTGATGCTTATTCCGGGCTTTATCAAGCGACGCGATATGTTCGCGCGGGATCACGAGAATATGCGTCGGCGCTTGCGGACTGGTATCGTCAAAAGCTACGCAAATATCGTCTTCATAAACAAATTCCGTCGGGATTTCGCCCGCTGCTATTTTACAAAAAATACAATTATTATCACTCATATACTAAAAATAATTTGTAATCATAACATAATCAAAATTTTCAATCTAAATTTGATTGTCCAAAAAGAAAAAATTTTCCTTTCAAAAACAAAAAACTTTCTGTATCATTTCGCCAATGACACCCGAAATTGCTATTACGTTAATCTCATTATTAGCTGCACTTGTGCTTTTCGGCACGGAGAAATTGCCGGTTGATATAGTCGGCATTATTCTGGTTATCGGACTTGTCGTCACCGGCGTTTTAACGGTTGGCGAAGGCTTTTCCGGTTTCGGCGACAACGTAATTGTTACGATTGCCGGACTTTTCGTGTTGACGGGCGGACTTATAAAAACGGGTTTGGTTGATTTGATCGGACGCAGATTATATCGCATCGCGGGCAATAATGAATTTTTATTGACCGCTTTAATAATGGCGGTCGCGGCGGTTTCCGCTTCCGTTTTAAAAAATACGACGACGACGGCGATGTTCGTTCCGGTCGTTCTGGGTTTGGCAAATCGCGCGAAAATTTCGCCTTCAAAACTTTTGATGCCGCTTGCCTTCGGCGCGATTTTGGGCGGAAGCTGCACATTGATCGGAACGTCAACAAATCTCGCCGTCAGCGGCGCGATGCAGCGTTACGGAATGGAGCCGTATTCGATGTTTGAACTCACGCCCGTCGGCATCGTAACCGTCGCCGCCGGAATGATTTATATGCTTTTCGTCGGCATCAGGCTTTTGCCGAATCGCGGCGGCGAAGAATCTTTGACCGAACAATACTCGATTCGTGAATATGTTTCAGAAGTTTTAGTTTTGCCCGGTTCGCAATTAATCGGCAAAACGCTTGGCGAAGCCGATATAAACGTCGAACTCGATCTCAATGTTCTCGGCATTATTCGCGGAAAAGAACAGCGCATTGCGCCAAGTTCGAACGAATATGTCAATGAAGGTGATTTGTTAATTGTCGAAGGAAAACTTGCCAATATATTAAATGTTAAATCAGAAGCCGGACTCGAAATCAAAGCCGATTTTGAACTAAACGACCGCGCTTTGGAAAGCGGTGAGATCGAACTTTTTGAAGTGATGGTTCTGCGCGATTCGCGTCTTGTCGGACAAAATTTGAAAACCGTTAATTTTCGCCAAATATACGATTTGACCGTTTTAGCAATCAACCGTCACGGCGAAAAATTTCTCGACAAAATCAGCGACGTGCGTTTAAAATTCGGCGATGTTTTATTAGTGCAGGGCAATCGCAGTTTGATCGAACCGTTTGTTGTCGAACGCGAATTGATGCTTTTGGAAGACGTTTCCGCCAGCAGTATGCGAACGGAAAAACGCCGCTGGGCGATTGCCGCCTTCGGACTTTTTCTCACGTTGTCGCTTTCAAAAGTCGTCATCGGCTTTGAAGTTCCGCTGACTATCGCTGTTCTTTTGGGCGTTTTACTTCTGCTGGCGACAAAAACCGTGCGTCATTCCGAACTTTATTCGCTGATTGATTTTCGTCTGCTCGTTTTAATCGCCTGTATGATGAGTTTCGGCGTGGCGATGGAAAAAACGCACACCGACATTTATCTCGCCGAATTTATAAAAACCAACTTTGAACAATTCGGCGCGCTCGCCGTTCTCGGCGGATTTTTCGTCTTGACCGTCGCGCTGACACAGCCGATGTCAAACCAAGCCGCCGCGCTCGTCGTTTTGCCCGTTGCGGTGAAGACCGCGCTCGCGCTCGGATTAAATCCGCGAACCTTTGCCGTTGCAATCACTTACGCCGCCTCGTTTTCTTTCATCACGCCGCTCGAACCGGCGTGCGTTCTCATTTATACGCCCGGACGTTATAAATTTATGGATTTCGTCAAAGTCGGCACGATTTTGACAATCGTCGTATTTATCGCCGCAATGATTCTCGTTCCGATATTTTGGCGGCTTGATCCGAATTAAGTTCAAAGTTGCAAGTTAAAGATAAATTGACGAAACTTGAAACTTTGGACTTTAGGTCAGCGATTATATCTTTTCCACGGTTTCTTCCCGCCCAAAACATTAACAAAGCTGGTTATCGGCGTGAAAAATGTGCGATAAACTTTGATTCTGGTTCTGCTTGTCAGTTTCTTTTCCAGCCAGTTTTTCAAAATATATCTGTCAATCATATCCTCACTGATGAGAACTCCCGTGCCGACGGTCGGTGTAATAACCAAATCCACAAACGCCATTGAGCTGTGTCCGTTTTTTGTATGCAGACCGACGTTGCCGAGAGTCGCTTCGCTGATTGGACCTATTTCAAACTGCGTACTCCAAACGGCAGACCAAGCCATCGCCTTCGTCCGGCTCGTCCAATATTCTTTCGACGAGCCAAATACGAGCTTTCTTGATTTATCGCTGTTATTGACAAAAATTCTACCCGTCGCCGCGCCCTGCATCGGATGACCGACATAATTTATAAAAGTATTGTCGCCGTCAGCCCAGCCGCGCAGATTTTTGACGGAATTTCCCCAATCGCGGAAAAACGGTCCGCCCAATTCGCGCTGCGTTTTTTCCTGAAATAATCTGAAGCCGTGCTGAATGCCGAGAAACAATCCCGATTGCTCCAAAGCCGGTTTCCAATGAAATTTTTCTTCTTTTTTAGTTGCGGTATCATCAAATTTCTTCCCGGGAAAATTAAACTGCCTGATTTTTTTCTCAAGAATTTTTTCATTCAGCTCTATATTTTCAAAATCTGTTTTTTCAAAATCTGTTTTTTTTCCGTCTTGTTCAGATTTGTTTTCGGTGTCCAAAAATATCAAATGCCGTCTTTTTCGTACCGGCTCGACGGGAAAACTGATCTGATTATGCAATTTTCTATATTCCCTTTCGGCACTGTTGATTCCCAAAACATCCGATTCTTCCGCCTGATTGTATTCAGACAAATTTCGTTCATCATCAAACTGATAATGAACCGGAGCTTCAAAGTTTAATTCATTTTCCTGCGCCCACACGCAGCTACAACAAAACAAAATTATCAATATAAGTAATACTTTCATCACAATAAATTTTTAAAGTCTTTTAATTTTCAGCAGCCGCGCCTTCACACTTTTGGTTTATAAGTTTGATCCGCAGCGTCCCGCGTTTTGAACCGTCTGCCGCTGCGACAGTCATCCGGTCTAAAGCGATTTGCCATTTTGAGGCGAGATAATCAGTAATTGATTTCATTCTTTCTTCGACCATACCATTTGATTCATTTTCATCTTTGTCCGCACTGATTTCAACTGTCAGATTCGGATTTTGCCGGATAATTTGTCCGGTCGAGTCAAGCAAAGAAATTGCCGCGTCCGACAATTTCGCCTGATTAGCTGCAAAATTTATCGTCCCGACGAGCGGTTCGATTCTCTCAAAACTCACTTTCGCTGCCGGATCATCGAGTCGCGCCTGAATGTCGTCGGCGATTGAGATTTGCCGGCTACCGTCAATTTCCTGACTGCTCAGATAAACGATTTTGACTTGCGGAACGCCGCCGTTCATATTTATGGCGTAATCCACAAATGCGGCGGGCGCGGGCAATTCAAAATTTTTAAAGTAATCTTTAATTCCCGAAAGTGAATGTTCACGCATTTGCGCGACGGCAATCACCACGCCCGGAATCGAAGTCGCCACGCCTTTGACTTCTTTGCTGACGGCAATCGCTCCCGTCAAACCGCTAAACAGCGCGATAAAAAGATCGAGCGTATTTGGACTCGTGCGGGCGGCGATTTCGTTCGTAACTTCCTTAAACGGCAATAAAACAACGAGCAGCATCGCAAAACCGATGGCGAGAGCACAGCTTAAAACGATATTTAAAGTCGCCCGCCAACCCAAAATCACATTGCCCGAAGCAAACGCCAGACCGCCCGCCAGAATTGGTCCCATCAACGGCGAAACAAGCATCGCGCCGATGACGACCGCCGGAGAATTCAAAACCATTCCGAGCATCGCAATTCCCGACGAAAAAAGGATTTGCAGCCAGTAACTCGTATCTTGCAGCGTCGCCGATCTTGACAAATCGAGATAAATTTCCGTCTTGCGTTCCGAGCGCACACCGAGACTTCCGGCGAACCAATCGCGCCACGAATTTATATTCGATGTCGAAGAATTGTTTTTGTTACTTTTATTTTCGTTCGTCATAAAACTCGTATTCTTTTCTTCTCAATCAAGCAAAATCAAAACAAAAAATTTTGCCACAGACTTACATAGATTAACTCAGATGATAAGAATGATTAAAATTGCTGGTAAAATCATAAAAAATTATTGTGTTTATCTGAGTAAATTTGTGGCTAAAAAAATTTTGTTCAATCTTGATCGCCGTCATCCGCCGCCGTATTTCCCTTCGCCGATTTGCTGCCGAGTGTTTCGGCGACATCGCTGCTGAGGCTTTGAATGTGCAGATCACGCTGCGTGTTTGGGATTATAATATTATTTTCGGCGAGAGCTTCATTGACGGCGACGGCTAAATCGCTGCGAATGCTAACTGCTTGATCGCCGTGCTGCGTCCACGCGCGGACTTTGAAATTCAGCGAATCCGCGCCGAACTCGACAAATAAAACTTTTGGCGGCGGCGTTTCGGCGACGAGCGGATGTTTGGCGACAGCTTTTTCCAAAAGTTCGATGATAAATCGCGGATCAGTGCCGTAATCCACGCCGATTGGAATTTCGATGCCGCGCTGCAAACTCGAAAAAGTCCAGTTCGTCACGCTTTCGGAAATAAGTTTGCTGTTCGGCACGATAATTTCCGCATCGTCCCACGTCTGCACAAGACTGGCGCGAATGCCGATGCGCCGTACAATTCCGGTTGCGTCGTTAATCTGCACCGAATCGCCGACTTTGACCGGACGCTCGAACAATAAAATTATGCCGGACACAAAATTATTGATAATATTCTGCAAACCGAAACCGATGCCGACTCCGAACGCGCCTGCCAGAATCGTAAATTTCGTCAAATCAAACCCGACGGCGGCAACGGCGAACAGAAAACCGAGCAGCAAAATGATGTAACGAAGCATTGTCGAAATCGCGTAAGGAATGCCGCGTTCGAGCGAAAAGCGCGGGTAAACGTCTTCTTCGAGAACAAAATTAATAAACCGCGCGAGCAGAAACGCCGCCCAAACCGTGGCGATGAAAAGCAGAATGTTGCCCAGCGAAATATTTAGTGAACCTAAAGTCAAACTGGCGGTTAAAATTCCTTTTACCCATTCAAAAATCGGTTCGCGCAAAGATAGAAGTTCGAGCGTCAAAATTATCCACGCGACAAAGGCGAGAAACCGCACGAATTTTCGCAAACGGCTTTGAATCAAAGCGCGATTGTGCTGCACCATTCCGAGCAGACTCAACGGGCGAAAACGCAACGCGAAAATTATTAAACCGTCAATAATTCGCACGGCGGCATAAAGAATAACCGCCGCGTATGCGCTTCTTAAAACGGCGTTGCCCAACAGCCGCGACAGCGAAACGTAACCGAAAGCATTGGTCAGAAATGACACGACAAAAATCGGCAGCGCGACGAGCGCGGCGATTTTTATCGTGCGGAAAATCTTGCCGTGAATGATTTCTTCGGTTTCGTTTTTCGACAGCCGCGCCAAAAAAAGCCACAGAAAAAACAAAAATCCGCCGAGCATTTCCGCCAATAATAACAGCCGCGAATAAACCGGAATCGGTTCGGCAATCGTTCTTATCTGGTCAATAAAATAAAAAACGACGAGCGAATACAGCAGCGGATAAAGCGGACGTTCGACGAGTTTTCGCAAAATAATAATCGTCGGTATGAGCGCAATCGCGCCGAAAATCGCGCCGAGCATCTGCGGCGTTTGCGGGTAAATCCAAGAACTGACGAGAATCGCCAGAATCAAAGCGGTGGCAACCGGAAGCTGGAAAATTATCGCCGCGTTTTTTAATTCCGGTTCTTTTTCCGTCCAAGGTCTTGCGCGGCGGCGCAGAAAAATCAAAACTCCGGCGAACAGGGCGAAAATAAAAAAATGAATGAGAATTTTATCGAGATTACGTCCGGCAAAATCGGTCAGAGCTTTGACCTGCGCGGCGAACGAATCGTTCGCGCTGCTTGCCGCGTCATTTCTTGCCCGCGTCCAAAAGTCGCTGTTCCAAATCGCCGGACTGTCCTGCACGAGCAGTTTTCCGACTAAAGATTCGCGCTTTTGTTTAATTGATTCAAGCGCGTCGGCAACCTGTTTTTGTTGTTCGGCGACTTTGCTTTGCAGCGCGACAATTCTCGATTGCTCGGCTTCGATCTGCGTTCTTATTTGGGCGGCGGACGCGATGATTTCCTCAATTCGCACCGTAACTTCGCGCGGTGTTTCCACTTCTGTTTTCAATTCATCAAGCGTTTTTTTCCATTTTTCTTCGATGGTGTTGATCTGTTTCAAATCGCCTTCGAGTTTCTTGGCGCGGCTTGTTAAATCGTTTTTCCATTCGGGCAGATTTTTCGTCTGCGTTTTCCAAGCGGTTTCAAAACTTTTGAGTCTTTCGAGCGACGGGCGACCTTCGATGATTCGCGCCGTTTCTTCTAGTTTTGCGTCAATTTCGCTCTTCAGCGCGGGCAAATCCCGCTCGACGATTTCGGCGGTCGTATCGGCGGAAATGCCCGAAGCGAGTTCTTTGAGCGATGCCGACGCGCTTTCCGCCTGCGTAACGATTTCGGAAAACGGAATCGGTGTCGGCGTAACAGTTGCCGCGGGCGCGATGTCGGCATTAGCTTTATTGCTGTTCGCCGCCGCTTTTTCCTGCGCTTTGACCGCGATGCCAAAAACCGGCAGCAGCAAAATTACAGCCAAATAACCGACCAGTAACCGACACAAATTTTGATTTATCTTTTTCATTCTAGACTTCTTTTTCTCAAATCTGTAAAAATCGAAATTGGAACATCAATCATCGAATGATGTTCCAATTTCGATTTTTGTATATATGCGAATCAGTAGTAGGAAACCAACAAATAAAGAGCAACGACAACTTTGACCCAGCAATGAATCAATAAACCTTCGGTTGAACGAACTTTACTTGCCTTTTGAATTTCAGTTTTTTCATTGATCCAATTAAATAAACTTTCAATCGGCTGGCGCAATTTCGTAACCAGGCGATTATGATATTTTTCAATTTCCGTCAGGAATTTGCCTTTCGGCTTTTCCGTCCGGTGATAAGTGCGCTCTGCTGCTGATTGAAAATTTTAACTAACTGCCGGTCGGCAAATGCCAAATCGCCGAAGAGCATCATGTCCGGCAAAGCAACTTTTTGTTCTTTCAAGGCTTTGCTATCGTGATGCGCGGCAGAAGCAAAAAGACCTGCGCGGGCAACGGGAAAGCGGTGACTTTGCCGTTGCCCGCGCAGATGCAGACGAAAACCGTGAATTTGAATTAAAGTATTTTCCATCGCAAGAAAATTCTACTAATTCACTGGTTCGTCTGTCTTTTCTACTACTGATTCGCATTTATATTAATGTGTTCTTACTTTACCCGGATATAGTTTTCTTTCTGTCCGTTGTCGAACATTGCGGCAGCCGCAAGCCGTCGAGAGCGAGCCGCGTGTAATTTTTAATCGCCGCTTCGTTTGAAATTTCGAGCTTATCGTCGTGAAACTATTTTTTATTACGAATGTTCGATTGTTTTACATTAAAAATTTCCATAATATAAACTATTCATCTAGTGAATTATTTAGCAAAAAAATTACCGGTCAGACATTGACCGGATGATACATTTCAGACGAGTTTAGTTTAAATCTCCGTCGCTGTTTTTGCTAAAATTATCTTTGGCGAAAAGCGCGATTTTCCGTGACAATTCGACGTATAAATCCTGTTCTTCGTCAGTCATTCCCATCAGCATTCCGCGACAGAGTTTGGAAAATTCCTCGACGTGAAACTTGTAAATTTCCTGACCTTTCGGCGTTAAGGCGATTTTAATAATGCGCCTATCTTCGTCCGAACGCTCGCGTTTGACAAATTTTTTGTCTTCCAACTTATCAACCAATCCGGTAACGGTGCTGACGGCAACGCGTAAATAATCGGCGATTTCCCGCATAATACATTCTCCGTGCTGACCGAGAAAACCGATTGCCTTGGTTTCCTGAAGACTCAAATTTTCAACCGAATCGCTCGTCGTCGCATTAACGCTCTGAAAATGATAAATAATTTCCTCGAAACTCTTATGTAAATGCTTTGCTTTTGTCGTTATATCTTTCAGTTTTTCATTTCCTCTGTTAAATCCACATAAATATTTATAATAAATATCCAATAAATAAATAGTTTATGTTTCGTAGTATTTATTGTATGGATTTTTTATTTTTATGTCAACTCAAAAAATGAACTATAATTGTCTCAAACAAAAATTACCGCCGTGTATATTTTAGAGTACTATAGATCAGTTTAAAAAATATGTTTTCGGGAAAATCCATTTATTTCCCGAAAACACCTATATTTTCCAAGCATAGCTGATTTGATTTTTTTATCTTCCCCAATTCCACGAAACGCTGTAAAGACGCGCGAGTTGGTCTAAGTCGCCCCGCAGCGAGTTCCATTCGCGTTTTGAGTTTGTCGAACCGCGCATCCGACGCAAAGCGTTGTCAATAACTTTTCCGCGCTGCAAAACTTCCCGTACGGCACTGCTTCCGCGATCATTGTCTTGATAATCGTTCCGCAAACGGTCGGTAGCATCTTCAAACTGTTTGACAAATTCGTTGATGTTGTCTTCGCGGTTGCTGCCGTCAAGCCGGCTGCGGTCAAGGTCGCTGTCCAAAGCGCGTTTAAATCTATCTGCTTTGGTTTCAATGCTTCTGTTCAAATTTTCGACGCTGCCGTAATTAATCGCGGTTCGGTTATTGTTATATCGCCCGTTATTTCCGACGCGGACATTATTATCGTACTGACCATTTCTGTCATTATCGTTCCAGTTCCACGAAACTCTGTAAAGACGGGCAAGTTGATCCAAATTACCGCGCAACAATGTCCAATCGCGCTCGACGTTCGAGGCTAATCTTTGCCGACGCATAAAACGGTCAATGACCTGTCCGCGCCGCAAAACTTCCTGCGCCGCGCGGCTTCCGCGCTCACCGTCCCGGTAATCGCTTCGCAATTGGTTGGTCGCCTCTTCAAACTGGCTGACAAAATCGTTGATGCGGTCTTCCTGATTGGTGTTGTCAAGCCGGCTGCGGTCGAGTCCGCGGTCAAGACTTTTCTTAAACCTGTCCGCGCCGTTTTCTATCTGTCTGATTAGCCTGTTCGCGCTTCGTTGATTGACGCGATATTGCGCGTTTGCCTCAACATTGAATCCGACCAACGAAATAATCGCCAGCATAACTGTCATATAGATTGCTTTTTTCATATTTTTTTCCTTATTGTTTACCCTATCTATTTTTTAGTACGTTTGGATGTTCAGGATACTGCTCAAAATTGTGCCTAAAATATTGTTATTTCTTCCATATCGTGAACTTCTGTCATAACCGTCCTCATAACCGCGACGGAAACCTTGTTTGAAGTAGTATTGATACTGGCTCGAGCTGACATAACTTTGATAACCATAAGTTCCGCGGCGGTAAAGCGATTCATTTCGATATGATCTTCCGTGTCTGTTGTAGCGGTCGGCGCGTCCGGCGCGAACACCTTGCTGATAACCGTTTCTGACCGCGCTTCTAAGCAATTCCGCGCCGCGCGAATTTGTATTGTAGTAACTGCCGTTGCGATACACACGATAGCGATAATTGTTATTTCGTCTGATCTGATTATTGCGTCTGATTTGATTATTGCGTCTGATTTGAGCGGTACTGTTTCGTCTGGCTTGAACAGCTCTGTTTCGTCTGATCTGATCGGCTCTTTGTCGTCTGACCTGGTTGGCTCTAATCTGATTTTGTCTGGCTCGAATGTTTTGATTACGAGTCTGCGCTTTTTGAATATTTCGATTTTGTCTAATCTGCGCTTTGCGATTTTGGTTGCTTTTGACCTGCGCTTTGCGAGCCTGTTTGCTCTTTTCAATATTGCGTTTCTGAACACGGTCGACTCGATTGGCGCGACGATTTTGCGCGGCTGTATCAGTGCTGAAACCGGCTAATGACACCATTGCCAGCATTATCGTCATAAATAATAATTTTTTCATAATTTTTTCTCCTATTTGAGGTTAATTGCCATTTCATTTTTTCAGACCTAATATGTTCAGCAAATAAATAGTTCATATATTGAACTGTCTTAACTGTAAACTAATTTCCGGGAATTGTCAAACATCTTAAAATAATTTCCACTCCGTATTTTCTTTTTAATATTGATTTCAAAATATTTCTCCAAATTTTTGCACAAAAAAAGACGCAGAAAATTCCGCGTCCACAATCCAAACAACTCGAAAATTACTTGGCGTATTATTTATTTGTATTTGAAAAATTCTGCAAATCTCTAGAGATGCCTGTCAATTTGATTCTCTCGGTTTATTTCAAAACCTACGACGGACAAGTAATCGAGCAGAACTATTTCAGCCCAAAATTCGGAATAGGTTTTAGATGAAAGATGATAACTGACAGATTGATCCCTCATCTATTATCTTTTATCTATTGCGAAGCGATTCTTTTTCTATTTGTGAACAATTACTTAATTTCAAAAAGCCTCTATTGATGCTGTTATCGAAGGTTTTTTCCGGGAAATATAGTTATTGAAAATTAGCGCAAATATCGCTGCCGCTTTGACTTTTTATTCGACGCTGGCGGAAATTTCGATTTTGGAAGTCGCTTTTTTATCGGCGACGACATTAACCGGAATTTTCCAGGTGAGTGTCTTTATGCGGCAAATTCCCGTGTTGTCTTCGCGGCAGAAATAAACCGTCAATTTCGCTTTTAACTCCGCCGCGCCCGCTTTTTCGGTTTGAAACGGCACGATCAGCGGAAGCTGTTTGAATTTTTCCTTCGGGTTAGCGATTTTAATATTTTGACCGTCTTCCGTCGAAACTTCGTAACGCTGCGGCGCGTTCGGATTCAGATGATAACCGGCGGGCAAATTCAAATTAAAAACCAGTGAATTCGCCTGATTCGGCGAAATATTCTGCGTATCCAATTTGATTTCCTGATCGTTCGGCGAAGATTCGGCGGTCGCGCCGTTGTCGTTTGCCGGCGGCGTTAAACCGGAAATTTTCAGCGTCGAAACTTCGTTCGTTTTCAAATCAACGACGCGAATCGCGTGATTATTCGTGTCGGCGATGTAAAGTTTGCCGTCCGCCACGCTCAAACCGCCGGGTTCGTAAAACGTCGGCGATTTTCCGTCGGTTTGTCCCGATTTTCCCGTTCCGAGAAAAGTCGCAACCCTTCTCTTTTCAGGGTCGAGAATTTTGATTTTGTGATTGTAAGTGTCGGCAATTAAAAGTTTTCCGTCATCAAGCGCGAGACCCAACGGATGCTGCAAGCGCACCTCGTCGCCCGCGCCGTCCTTGTCGCCGAAGTCAAATAAATCGCCGCCGACCAAAGTTTCGACGGTTTCTTTGCTCAAATCAATCTCGCGGATAATATTCGATTCCGGGTCGGCGACGAACAGATTTTTGCCGTCTGAAACAATCCCCGAAGGCTGGGCAAACGCCGCTTCGCTGATTTTACCGTCGTGCCGCGCTTCAGCCTGCGTTCCGGCATACGGTTCGAGTGTGTTTTTCTCCAAATTAAGCCGCCAAATCTGGTGCGAACCAGCCATTGCGATATAAAGATTTTTGCCGACGAGCGTTAAATCCCACGGCGAACTGATCGCGGTTGTTTGCGCGCTGCCACCGATGCCGTTGAAATCTTCGAGTTTTCCCGTTCCGCCGATTGTTTCAACCTTTTTAGCTTTCAAATCTACACGGCGAATCAAATTATTTTCCGTGTCGGCGACGTAAAGACTGCCGCCGTCAAGTGCCAAACCCTGCGGACGATTAAAACTCGCCGCTGCGTAATCGCCGTCTTTCGCCGCCGCCGCCGCGCTGCCGATGGTTTCAAGAAGTTTCCCGTCAAAATCCGTCACTACAATTCGATTGTGATTCGAATCGCTGATAAACAGCCGTTTCGATTTTCCGTCCGCCAAAATTTTGCCCGGAAACGCGAGCGGCAAATCGCCGACTTTAGCTTTTTCGAGCGCGAATTTCAGCGGCTGTTCATTTAAATTTCCCTTCTTGCGAAAATCGGCAATCGTCTGCTGTATCTGATTTTCAATCGTGGCAAACTGTCCTTCGCCAAACCATCTGCCAACGATGTAGCCGTCCGGGTCAATCAGCACTAACCCGGGCCACGCGCGAATCGCGTATGCGTCCCAGATTTTGAAGTTCGCGTCGTTGATAACCGGATGTTCAACGCCGTAACGAACGATGATTTTGCGAATGTTTTCCGTGTCTTTTTCGTTGTCGAATTTTGCCGAATGAACGCCGATGACGACGAGCTGATCGCCGTATTTCGCTTCGAGTTCTTTGATTTTGGGAATGATGTGAATGCAGTTGATACAGCCGTAAGTCCAGAAATCGAGCAGGACGATTTTGCCCTTTAAACCGGCGAGCGAAAGCGGTTTATCGGTGTTCAGCCAGCCGATTCCGCCGGTTAATTCCGGCGCGTGGACTCTTTGTTTCTCGCCAAAATAATTCATTTCCTGAGCAAAAAGCGCGTTTACGCCGCACAAAACCAACATCAGACACAAAACAAATTTCAACTTCATATTTTTATTGATACCGAATCACCACTGAATTGTTCCCTCTTTTGATTCGTCAATCGTATCGAGTTGGATTCCTTCTCCGAAAAAGAACAGTTTCATCTGGTCAAATAAAAACTGGTGCGAATCGGGATTTGAAACGTCCAGACCGAAATGATTAATCAGTTGTTTTTGTTTGTCGAGCCATTCCTTCCAGCAGTTTTGACAGCATTCCTCGCCGATTCTTTGTCCGAGTTCGGTCGGCAGCGGCGCATAGCCAATCGGTTCGTTTTTTTCGCCGCAGCGGGCGCATTTGAATTTGTCACTTGAAAACAGAGCCATTTTATTATCCTCGCGTAATTTATTAATTTCAGATTTTATTATATCAAAATAATTTTCAGAGAGTTCTATATCAATGCACCACAACAATTTATGCGACCGAAAAATTTAGCAAAAACTTTTCAGCCGATCTTTCCGTATAATTTGAATTCAGTTCAAAAAGTGCTTTCCCAACAACATTCTAGTAAGATTATGTGAGATTTTGAACGAAACGGAAATATCGGGATGATTGAAACAGGAACAATTTTACAGAATCGCTACCGCGTCGAAAAACAAATCGGACAGGGCGGAATGGGCAAGGTTTACGTCGCCACCGACGAGCGTTTCAAAAGCGTCGTGGCGATAAAGGAAACCGTTTTTGAAGATGTAAATCTCCGCAAAGCCTTTGAGCGCGAAGCGCATCTTTTGAACAGTCTCAAACATTCGGCACTGCCGCGCGTCAGCGATCATTTCGGCGAAAACGACGGGCAATTTCTCGTGATGGAATATATTGCGGGCGAAGATTTGGCGGAAATGATGGAGCAGAACGGCGCGGCGTTTCCGCTCGAAGATGTTTTGAAATGGGCAAATCAGCTTTGTGACGCGCTCGAATATCTACATTCGCAGAACATAATTCACCGCGACATCAAACCGCAAAATCTAAAACTTACGCCGAACGGACAAATTGTACTGCTCGATTTCGGTCTGGCGAAAGGAAACGCGACCGACGCGCCGCATCAAACCGCCGCCAAAAGCATTTTCGGCTACTCGCGCAATTACGCTTCGCTCGAACAAATTCAAGGCGCGGGAACCGAACCGCGCAGCGATTTATATTCTTTAAGCGCAACGCTTTACCATCTTTTAACCGGAGTTCCGCCAGCCGATGCGCTGACCCGCGCGATGAATGTTTTGAACAATCAGCCCGATCCGCTGCTTGCGGCGAATTTGGTCAACGGGAAAGTCCCGCGCGGAGTTGCCGAAGTTTTGCAAAAAGCGATGGCGTTAAATGCCGCCGAACGTCCCGCGTCGGCAATCGCAATGCGCTCGCTGCTTGATGAAAGCGACAAAAACATTGACATTAATGCGAATATTGCGGAATCATCTTTTGACAAATCTCTGACGGACGAATTTTTGACGCAGGACACGAAATTGATGTCGGCGGCGACCGATGTGCCGAATATCGGTCAATCGGAAGCGGAAACGAAAATCGTTCCCGAAAATACTCTGGAAAAAAAATCATACGAAACGCGAATTGTCAGAGAAAATGACGATTCGGCATTAACCAATGTTCAACAGTTTGCAGAAAATACAAAAAAACCGAAACTCGCAAAAGCGATTTTCGGAATTTTACTGCTGCTTGGAATCGGGTTTTTCTACGCATTTTTTCGCGTTTCCAATGTTGCTAAAACGAATACAAACAGTCAAACAAACGATATTGAAGAAAGAAAAAACGGTTTCGCTGTTTCTAACGAGGGAAATCAAAATACCGGCGCGATTGAGGATAATCAAGTTGCTGATTTAGCGTCTGAAAACGTCAACGCGGAAATTCAATCCGCAAGAAATCAGTCAACGCCTGTTCAACAGGCGAAAAAAGCCGCAAACGATGCGAAAAACCAACCTAAAAATTCTCAAACCGGCAAAACGCCAAAGGCAGAGAGCGATACGAGCGACATTGTGGTTAATGACGACAAAGTTGAAATCGGCGATATGATAATTGATAACAATGGAATCAGAGTGAAAAAACCGCAAAAGCCAGTGCCGCCGAACGTCAAAGCACTGCCCGTGACCGAAGAAGAGTTAAAATATTTAACGCCTGAGCAAATTCGCAAACTGCAACAACTTCAAAACGGTAAATTTCGCGTTATCGTAAAAAAAACGCCTAGTCCGACACCGACTCCATAAAGTTAAAATTTTCGGCTGATAACATTTCAAATTCGCGTAAATTTTCTCGATTAAATTAAAGTCTTCACAAAATATAATTCAACAATAGCACTAAACCTTTTTGCAATCTTGCGCGTCAGATATACCGAAGCAACGAAAATCTCCCCGAATTTTCGAGCAAAATGCTTCATCTACTGCAAAAAAGGAGATAAAATGAGAAAAAAAATTTATGGTTCACTGACGATTTTGTCGGTGTTTTTGGCGATTTTAATGTTGACCGACACAAGTTTCGCGCAGAGGCGCAGAACGCGGACGGTTTCATATTCCAAAGGACAGATCGAACAAATATTGAAAAGAATCGAAGAGAAAACCGACAGATTTACAAAGGTTTTTGACGAATCGCTCGACGACAGCCGACTTAACGGAAGCCGCGCCGAAGACAATTACACCGATCTTGCCAAAAATTTGGAGAACCAAACCGACGAATTGCGGCGCGAATTTAATCGCAATGATTCTTATGCGGAAAATACGCCGAACGTGCGAAGCGTGGTAAATGCCGCGACCGATGTTGACCGCATTATGAAAAGACGAAATTTCGGCAGACAAACCGAGAATTTGTGGCTCGGACTTCGCGCCGATATTAATTCGCTGGCGAGAATTTATCGTGTGCCGGCGATTAGTTCGAGTTCTTATCGCGTTGTTTCGCGCGGAAATGCCGGTACTGTTCAAAGAAATCCGCGCGGACGAGCTTTTTCAAAACAGCAAGTCAAAGAATTAATCAAAAAAATCGAAGAAGGAACGGACGCTTTTACCAAACGCTTTGACGAAACTCTGGACGACAGCCGTTTGAACGGAAGCCGCGCCGAAGACAATTACACCGACCGCGCCAGAGATTTGGAACACGCGGCGGACGAATTGCGGCGCGAATTTGATCAAAACGATCCGGGCGGTGAAAACAGAGAAAATGCCATCAAAGTTTTGACCGCGGCGACAGTTGTTGACCGCATAATGAAAAGCCGAAACTACGGCAATCAAACCGAAGCGGCGTGGCTCGGACTTCGCGCCGATATTAATTTGCTGGCTGGAATTTACCAAATTCCGGCAATCGGTTCTAAAAATTATCGCTAATTTCATCACAGTTTTTGAGTCAAAAAAGACAGACAGTGAAAGACGTCTGTCTTTTTATCATTTAAACTCGCCTTTTAACTTTTTACATTCCACTTGATTTTGCCTAACATTAAATATATATGGACGAAACAGAAGATTTTTCCGCGAAATTGAACGAAGCCGACTTAAGCGACCCGCAAGTTCAAATTCCTTCGCAACTGCCCGTTTTGCCTCTGCGCGACATCGTGATTTACCCGTTTATGATTGTGCCGCTGTTCGTTTCGCGCGACCGTTCGATCAAAGCCGTTGACGAAGCATTGGGGCAAAATCGAATGATTATGCTCGTGTCGCAGAAAGACGTTGACAAGGAAGAACCCGAACAGGAAGATTTGTACGCGGTCGGCACAGTCGCCGTCATTATGCGAATGCTGAAACTTCCCGACGGACGAATTCGCATTTTAATTCAGGGACTTTCACGCGCCCGCGTTGATTCGATTTCGGCGAAGGGCGATTACGTCAAAGCGGATATCACGCCGCTTGCCGAACCGCTCGCGCCGACGAATTCGCTCGAAGTCGAAGCTCTCGTCCGCAATGTGCGCGGCTCGATGGAACGCGCTTCAAACTTGGGCAAAAACATCTCGCCCGAAGTTTTGGCGATTATTGCAAATTTGGATGAAGCCGGCAGATTAGCCGATTTGTCCGCGTCAAATCTCGAATTAAAAGTCGAAAACGCGCAGAGCGTTTTAGATATTTCCGATCCGGTCAAACGTCTGCGGCGCGTCAATGATTTACTGAGCAAAGAGATTGATGTTCTGACCGTTCAGCAGGAAATCAACACGCAGGCTCGGGGCGAAATTGACCGCTCGCAGCGCGAATATTTTTTGCGTCAGCAGTTAAAAGCGATTCAAGCCGAACTCGGCGAAGGCAACGAACTTTACGAGGAAATCGAGCAATACCGCGACAAAATTCTCAAAGTAAAAATGCCGCAGCACGCCGAAGAAGAAGCGTTGCGCCAACTGAAAAAACTCGAAAGAATGCACCCGGACACGGCGGAAACGGCGACTTTGCGAAACTGGCTCGACATTATGACCGAACTGCCGTGGTCGAACGCTTCAAAAGATAATTTGAATTTGAAAAAAGCCGAGAAAATTCTCGACGAAGATCATTACGGATTGGAAAGAGTCAAAGAAAGAATGATCGAAGCGTTGGCGGTTCGCAAATTAAAGGAAAAACCGAAAGGTTCGATTTTGTGTCTCGTCGGACCTCCGGGAGTCGGAAAAACCTCGCTCGGACGCTCGATTGCGCGGGCTTTAAATCGGAAATTTTTCCGTCTTTCGCTTGGCGGACTGCACGACGAAGCCGAAATTCGCGGACACCGCCGCACCTACGTCGGCGCGATGCCGGGCAGAATTTTGCAGGCGATTCAGCAAGTCGGAACGAATAACCCGCTGATTATGCTCGACGAAATTGATAAAGTCGGCGCGGATTTTCGCGGCGATCCGTCGTCGGCACTGCTCGAAGTTCTCGACCCCGAACAAAATTCGACGTTCCGCGACAATTATCTCGGCGTGACCTTCGATCTGTCGAACGTGATGTTTATGACGACGGCGAATGTGCTGGACACGATTCAACCGGCACTGCGCGACCGAATGGAGATTATTTCGCTGTCCGGCTACACGGAAGAAGAAAAGCTCGAAATCGCCAAACGCCATCTGCTGCCGAAACAAATCGAAGAAAACGGACTCGAAAAAGGAGACATCAAGTTTGACCGCAAAGCGTTGATGCAGATTATCAGCCAATACACGCAGGAAGCCGGTCTGCGCCATTTGGAACGCGAAATCGGCAAAGTCTGCCGCAAAGTGGCACGGCAAAAAGCCGAACTCGAAGACGAGTTCAAACCTGTCAGAATCACTGAAAACAACGTCAAAGATTTCCTTCGCGCGCCGCGAATTTTCCCCGAACAAGCGTTGAAAAAGGACGAAATCGGCATTGCGACGGGTTTGGCATGGACGGCGGTCGGCGGCGATATTTTGTTTATCGAAGCGATCAAAACTCGCGGCAAAGGCAAACTTCTTCTAACCGGACAACTCGGTGAAGTGATGCAGGAATCGGCGCAAGCGGCGTTTTCATATGCCAAAGCGCGGGCTGAAGAACTCGATATTGACCAAGACCTTTTTGACCAATACGATATTCACGTTCACCTGCCCGAAGGCGCGATTCCGAAAGACGGACCGAGCGCGGGAATTACGATGGCGACGGCGATTGTTTCCGTTTTATCGCAGCGTCCGATCAAAAAAGATTTGGCGATGACGGGTGAAATCACTTTAAGAGGCAACGTCCTACCTGTCGGCGGAGTCAAAGAAAAACTGTTGGCGGCAAGACGGGCGCACATTAAGACGGTAATTTTACCCGCGCCGAACGAGCGTGATCTTGAAGATTTATCTCAGGAAGTTTTGAACGATTTGACATTTATATTTGTAGAGAACGTGCGCGAAGTTTTCAGCAAGGCACTTCTTGATAAAATTTCTCCAGCTGAGAAGTCCAGAAAAGCATCTGCCATGAATGTATGATAAACAAAACCGATAGAAACCATTACAATTCTAAATGATGAAGATATTTGCTAGGTTATATCGGGTTTCTATACGTTGACACCATATTTTTCGTGTGATATTTTGAAGAGGTTTTTGTCATTATAAATAATTGTTCAAGACAAATTAAAGAAACTTTTTTATACAATCGGCGTTAGATATTGCTAACGCTAACATTACTATTTAGGTCGTTTTAACGATTCGCCCTAACCCTGAAAATTCATCAAAGGAGTATAGACGAACTCAATGAAAACATACCTTTACAAGGTTTTTAATATAACCGCATTATTAATTTTTATATCAGCATCATTTGCCGACGGACAAATTACCAGTTCGAGTTCGAGCGGAAGAAACGATTCCAAAACCAAGGAAGTTATACAAGCCGAAAAAGATATCAATGATTTGATTGATAAATCCGGCGGGCATTTTAAAGCAGGTTTGGAAGCGTTTAGCCATAATCGCCGCTCAAAAGCTCGTGAAAATTTTGATAACTCAATTGAAGAATTTCTAAAGTCACCCGTTGATGTCCAGAGAAATCAGAAATTGCGCGAATGTTACAATCAATTAATTGAAACTGTTTACCGCATCGAGTTTCCAGCCGACAACCAGCTTCCGCAAGTCCGCAGTCTTTCGGCAACCTGCAGTTGGGATATCAAAAACGAAACCGCCGACAATATTGCCAAATTCGTCAGAACACAGCCAAATCAACCGGCAAGTAATGAATCTGTTGTTGCGACTGCCGGAAACGCAAATCAACCTGTCGAAACTCAAGTCGGATTTAACGAACAAAAATTCGAAGCGTCGCCGCTCGATGATCTGGCAAAACTCGAATTGACTCAGGACGAAGTAAATGTTGACACGCCCGAAGCGCAACAGCAGTATCAATACGCCGTTTATGCGGTTGCCAACAAATCGCTCGGATTCAGCTTTCAAATGAGTCCGATGGTTCAGCAGTTCGTCAATTATTATCGCGGACGCGGACGCGCGACGATGGAAACGGGACTTTATCGTTCTGGAATGTTTATGCGAATGGCGCGGCGCATTTTCCGCGAAGAAGGCGTTCCCGAAAACGTCGCGTGGCTCGCGCAGGTTGAAAGCGCGTGGAAACCGTCGGCTCTGTCGTGGGCGGCGGCTTCCGGTTTGTGGCAGTTTATTCCCGGAACGGGCGCGCGTTTCGGTCTTCGCCGCACGGCTTACGTTGACGAAAGAAACAGTTTTGAAGAAGCAACGCGGGCTTCCGCCAAATATTTAAAGTTTTTGGCAAATCGCTACGGCGGAAATTGGGAATTGGCAATGGCGGCTTATAATTCCGGCGAAGGTAATGTTGACCGCGCTATCCGCCGCGCCGGAGTCGCAAATTTCTGGATCGCGTATCCGTATTTGCCGCAAGAAACACGCAATTATGTGCCGAATATTTTGGCGACGATTTTGATTGCCAACAGCCCCAACCAATATGGCTTTGGACATATCCGTCCCGCGCCGCAATTGACTTATGATCGAATTCGCGTACCGCCTTCGACCAGTTTGAATTTAATGGCGCAGGCTTCGGACACGACGGTTGAGTACTTGCGTTATTTAAATCCGCATCTGCGAACAAATATGACACCGCCCGAACCGTATATCATCAATGTTCCAGCCGGCAAAGCCAACGGAGTGGTCGCTTTGTTCAAAAGACTTCCGGCGGCAAGCCGAAATACGGCGGTGGTCGCAAAAACCGTAACGGGTGAAAGCTGGCAGAATATTTCTAATAGAACCGGCATCAGCGTCGAAGATTTAATGGCGGCAAATCCCAAAATGCCCGTGCCGCGCGGCAAAGTCTTCGTTCCGCAAAAAGGCAACGGCGTAAATACTATAGTTTATTCGCGTCCGACCAATAATGTTCCGGTGCAAATCTCAAGCGTGCGCGTCGTCAAAGCCAAATCAGGCGATTCATTGACAAAGATTGCCGAACGCGAAGGCGTTTCGCTGGCTGAACTTGCCAAATTTAACGGTTTGTTGACCACATCTGCTTTACCGATTGGACGTGAAATCAAAATTCCGTCGAAATAAAATGATAATCAATTGAAAATTAAAAGGCGAGAAGTTTTGTAAAACTTCTCGCCTTTTAATTTTTGTAAATTTCCTATATGAATATTTCTTTTTACCGTTCACGATTTACGAACTTTATTTGCTTAATTCAACGCCGGATGCTTCAAACGAAATCTCCGTTACAGTTCCGTCCTTGTTGATATTGTTGAACTTTGCGCCGTCTTCGTTCATCAGATGATTGACTTCCGCTTTGCTCAAAGTTTTTATGCTGAAAATGCCTTCGGCTTTCGCTTTCATTCCTGCCGAATCGAGCGGAATAAAAAAAGCGTGATCTTTAAACTTCACACGCACCGATTGCGAGTCTTTTGACGGCGCGAGTTCCATCCAACAGCCTTCCATTTTGCAGGAACGAACAATTACACCTTCGACAGCAACGGTTTTGCCTTCGTATTTGTTCGGACTTTTCAAAACCTCAGCCAGCGAAACCTTTTTCGCATTGCCGATTGCCGCGCCGCGTTTCATCATTCCGTTTTTGTCAAAACTGGCAACTTTGTCAGCTTCGGTCGGTTTCATCTCTTTTGACATTTTGTCCATTTTTTCCTGAGCGGAAACCGCGCCCGTTAAAGCTAAACTTAAAATCATTAAACTTAAATATTTTTTCATAAAATTCCTCCAAATCTCAAATTTTCAAAATTATACCAGATAAATCTATCACAAACGGACTGCGAATCAATAAATATCAAAACTGTATTCGACAACATTTGTGTTGCTGACAAGTTCATTATCTTTCTCTTGCGGAATAAATTTAATCCGCAAAGCCGAAAAAACCGCGTTTCGCAACAAGCCGTTCGGCAGACTTGAAAGAACACCTATTTTAGAAATTCCACCATTCTCTGAAAACTTCAGACGAAGCCGGATAATGCCTTTGTCGCCTGCTTTTCGTGCTGCCTCAGTATAACTC
The DNA here is from genome assembly GCA_038232235.1 of Pyrinomonadales bacterium. Classification (GTDB taxonomy): domain Bacteria; phylum Acidobacteriota; class Blastocatellia; order Pyrinomonadales; family Pyrinomonadaceae. Next base: position 30,864 of record JBBSIE010000002.1, read on the forward strand.
GCTTTGGGTTTTGACAGAAAAAGAATGGGATTTTCAATTTTTTCTATCGGCTTGTTCGGTACGGCTGAGGGCTTATTGTCTTTGTTCGGTTCAATGACTTCGCCCATTTGCTCGATTGTAATCGGAGTCAATGAAGAAATATCAACAATTTTCGCACTGTTTGCTGAATTTGTCTGTGCCGAATTTAAACTGACCGATGAGAAAAACCGTTTAAAAGCTTCGGTTTTCGCACCGCGATTAGCTGCCGTCAGAACATAGAGATATTTTTTCGTAGTGATAAATTTTGTAATGTGGCTGATTTCTACATCTTTTTTATTTCTAAAGTCTTCAACCTTTTGCTGTTCTAATTGTTCGACCTTAAAACCCGCCATTGATTCGGAAGTTTCGGAAATTTCGGAATTTCTCGGTTTTTGGTCTTCGATCAATTCATTTACATATTTTTTGGGCGAATCAACTTCATAAATTTCAACTCTCATTACGGTTTTTTCCGCAGAAGCGTTGAACATTCGCATCTGTTCGTATTGATAAGCTTGGCTGCTGAAACCCGAACTGTGGGTCAGACGAAAACCGTCTTTATCATAAAAATAAAAAAAGTTTGAAGGCATTTCAAACGAAAATTCACCGTTGTCAAAACTTAGTCGAACCCATTCATCTGTCTGATTTGAAGTGTTTTTAATTTCCTGAGTGAAAGCCGAAACACAGAAAAATATAAGCAGAAACAATGTACTAAAAATCTTTTTCATAATATTTTCCTCACAAATCGTGTATCCTTAAAGACGGGAACAATTATAGCAATGAAGGAAAAATATATCCACATTTTAAGTATTCTGCTCGCCGGATTTTATTTTGTACTTATTGCGTGGATTTATCTTGTCGAGCCAAAATCTTTGAGCGAAGTGCCGACCAAAGCGCAGACGACAGTCGAAAACGTAACAACCAAAGCACAGGTTATTACGAACACTTACGAAGTTGATAAAGCAAAATTTGACGGTGGTTTAAAGGCATTTCGCGCCGATAATTTTGTCGCGGCGCGTGATTATTTCGAACGTGCCGATCCCGAAGGGCGCGATGCGGAAACGCAGTTTTACATCGCTTACAGCTATTACAGACAAGGTTTCGGCAAAGTTTATAATGACGATGAACTTTTCAAACAAGGTTTGGAAGAAGCAAATAAAGTTATTGCGATTGATAAAAATTTCGAAAGCGACGACGCGAATTTGCAGATGAAAACGCCCGTCGAATTGAAAAACGAATTTGAAGAAGGCTTGAAAGTTACGACGGGCGATTTTAATCCGTTCAAAGTTTTGCGCGAGAGAAAATAAAGTAAAAAGTAAAAAGTAAGATGGGAGAAGTAAAAATAGAAGAAAGAGAATCGGTGCAGTTGGATGGAGAAATCGAGGCGAAAAATCTGCTGATTATTGAAGGCGAACTGCTCGAAATTCCAGCCGACGAAGAAATCGCAGTCAAGCGTCGCGCCGATTTAGCAAAGGATAAAGACCAAAGACCAAAAATCAAAAACCAAAAACTTCACCTGCAATACATCTTTTTGCCTTTGATTTTTTTAACCGTCGCGCTGCTCGGCGGCTTGCGCCTGAACGCGGCGGATGATGCGTTGATTTTTTTGAAACCGCCGCTCGTTTGTTTGATTTTTGCCGTGATTTTGCTTGTTTTGTTTTTTCGTTCTGGCTTATTGAAACTCGAAGGTTGGTTTTCTGAGAGCTTTTCGACATTAAAAAACGTCGCCAACGGAACGCTTTTGCTGACTTTGTTTTTCGCTTCGACTCAGATTTTCAACTCGCTTTTGCCGGAAAAAGGCTTGCCGTTCTGGATTTTCGCATTCTGTTTTTTTTGGACGCTCTGGAACAATTTGTTTGTTGAATTTCAAGGCAAAAAACTCTTGCAAAGTTTGGGCAGCGTTTTCGGATTGGCGTTTGTCGCCAAATATTTAATTTTGGCTTATATGACTGCGCCAACGAGCGAAAACTGGTGGCGCGGAATCCTGGAAAATCCGACGCAGGAATTTTTTACATATCTGTTTGATTTGCCAAGATTTGCCGCCGGAACAGGTTACATTCAATTTTTCGCCGTCATTTTTTATTTGCTCGGATTATTTTTGCTTCCGCCAATTTCGGCAAAAAACTAATTTTAAATCTGATATTAAAAACAAATTTTATCTGTTAGCAAAAAACTTTTTATTCGTTTTCAAACCGAATTTCTTTTATCCGAGCTTCATTGCAATTTTTTACTGAATTAAGTGAGATTTTTCTAAGTTATTTTTTGTCACAAATCTTTATTCTGCGGTGTTTATTTACTTGAAAGAAGCAAATTTCAAATAAAAATAAAAAATTGGGAGTAAATTATGATTTGGAGAAATATATTTTTTTGTGCGGCGGTTTTATTTACCGTTTTGACTTTATCGGCTTTCAGCATTTCGGCGCAGGGAAAGCCGGATAGAGGAAGTAATTTTTGCTCGGACAACTGGAACTGGAACGGCAAAATTCCCGCCCGCGAATTGCGGAACATTGTTTTGCCGCTTCGAAACAGCCTCGAAGTTGACGGAAAAGGAAACGGCGCAATCTCGGTACGCGGTGAAAACCGCAATGATATTTTGATTCGCGCTTGTGTTATGGTGTGGAGCGAGTCAAAAGCGGAGTCGGAAAACGCCGTCCGGCAAATCAAAATTAAAACGGATTCGGTCGTTGAATTTGACGATGTTTCAAACGAAGCGGTGGCAGTTTCGTATCAAATTTTCGTGCCGCTCAATATAAATTTGAAACTGACGGCGAACAACGGCGGTATTTTAGTCAGTTCGATTAACGGAACGATGGAGTTATCTACAACGAACGGCGGCTTAGATTTACGAGATTTAGCCGGAAGCGTTACCGTCAAAACTCTAAACGGCGGCGTTTCCATCGAACTTTCGGGCAATACATGGAACGGAAACGGACTGGATGTTGAAACGAGAAACGGCGGCATAAAACTCTTGATGTCCGAAAATTTTGCCGCCACTATTGAAACCGGAACACGTAACGGCGAATTCAAAAGCAAAATTAACGGATTACAGATCGAAGGCAAAAGCAGATGGAGCAACAACCGGATCAGTAGAAATTTCAACGGCGGCGGTGCGCCCGTCCGCTTATTTACAAGCAACGGCGAAATCAAAATTGTTGCGCGTTAAACTAACCGCCGATTTTAAGGTGAAAAAAGAGTTTGACGCTTGCTTTTATAATAACCGAGCAAGCGTCAAACTCTTTTTTAATGAATACACGAATAAATCCGAGTTATGTTTTTTAATCGAACCATTCGCTTCTGTAAGCGAGCCACCAACATAATAATAAAACAGGAATCGTTGCGATAATTGCCCAGAATAAAGGCAATATTAAATCGGCACCCGTTCCTAACAAAAAGAAACTTATCCAAAATACTTTTCGCTGCATAAAACTCCTCGCTCAAGCATTTCAATTATGACACACAGGAAAGATTAATCGGCAAGATTTATTTCAAAAGGTGTTTCTTCTTCCAAAATCTTTTCGGAAACTACTTGATAAAGTTTGTCGGCATCTTGCCGGGAAACTTGTTTTTTGGCGGGAATTTCCAAAACTTTTACTTTCGTCAAACGATTGTGCCGCTTGATTTCGATTTCATCATTCGTCTTTATTTCGCGCGAAGATTTTGCCGTCAGATTATTGACTTTAACCAATCTGGCATCACAAAACTTTTGCGCCAAAGTCCGGCGCAAAATCAAACGGCTGGCTTTTAGAAAAAGGTCGAGACGCATATTCTTAAAGGCGAAAGGCGAATGTAAAAAAATTTTAAAAACGTAAATGTATGTTTTAATCGAATACTTTTTACCTTTGCCTTTTTACTTTTTACCTTCTATTTTTCACTTTTTTTAGCTTCGGCTTTCTTTTCGACGGATAAAAACGGCTCGACCGACGATTGATAATCCTTGTTGATTTTTATGTACGCTTCATTACGCAAAGTTGATAAATATTTTTTTCGTTCATCGGGAAGTTTTTCGTAAGTCATCGCTTTCCGCACTTCGGATTCATCAAAATATGATTCGCTGCTGGCGTTCGTTCGCTCGTCAACGCGCAAAACTTCCATACCTTCGGTAACTTCAATCGGATCGGTTATGCCGCCGGCTTTGACACTTTGCAAAGGTTTGGCAAATCGCGGATCCATTTCTTTGACATTAATCGCTGTTCCGACTTTTCCCTTGTTCGCTGCGACATCGGGGCGCTCCGAATTTTCCACCGCGAGTTTGCCAAAATCAACACCGCTTCGCGCCTGAGCGACAATATCTTTAGCTTTTTCTCTAACCGCTTTTTCATCGCGTCCGGCGAAACTCAGGAAAATTTCACTGATCGAAATGGTTTCAGGTTTGGTGAACTGCGCTTTGTGCGCTTCGTAATAACTTTTGATTTCTTTTGATGTCCAACCGAAGTAGATTTTCGAATCAACTTCCTTTTGCAAAACCAAATCTTTGGTAAATTGTCTGCGCCGATTTTCGCGGAATTCTTGCGGATCAATCCCGCTTTTTTCCATTTCTTTATACAAAACATCGAGCGTTTTGATGTTTTGCTGTTTCATAATCTCGGCGAGTGATTCATTAACACGAGAGTCAACTTCGGAATCCAGTCCGAGGTCTTTGCCTTTTTGCAGAAGAAGTTCTTCGTTGATAATACTGGCGATAAGTTCGCCTTGCTTACCTTCGACTTCCGCCTGCGCCTGTTCGCGGGTTTTGCCTTCCAAAACGGACGTTTCGACAATTCCCTTTATTTCGCGTTTGACGCGCGAAAGCGTAATTACGCCGTCGTTGACCTGCGCGATTACTTCGTCAACCACCTTCATTTCGGTTTCTTGCGCGGATACTGCGAAATTTGTTAAAAATAAAACTGCAATTAAAAAAATTGCTGAGTTGATATATCTCATTTTATATTCCTTTTGATAAAAAAGCTTGATTGAAAATCTTAATCTTCTATAATGTGTTTGGCAACTTGAAAGTTTGATGCAAAAAAAGTTTTTTGAGTTTCTTGCCGCGTTAAAAATAAATTTTGGAAAGGAAAATTATTTACACTTTTCTTTAAACAGTGGTTCATTCCGCCGAAACATCGTCTCAAAATCAATGAAAAAAAGATGCCCGAAATGTCAGTTGTTCGCGGTAATGACAACTGGCTCAACGCTTCGACAAAGTATGAAAACGCATACGCGGCGACGAATTTCCCGATTGAAATAATGACAATTTACCCGGAATTTTTTACCGACACGCTTGACGACACCGAACGCGCCGCTATTCTTTTGCACGAAGCGCAGCACTTAAAAGGCGCAGAATGATATAAAGGATGAAGGCGAAAGGATGAAGGATAAAGTAAAAGCTATTTCTTGTCCTTTATCCTTTCGCCTTCATCCTTTCGCCTTTCGGACGTGCGGGCTTCTGCCATATTTCTTAATAAATTACGAAATCCGCTTTCATTATCAAAAATCATTTCATTTTCAACTACAAAACACGGCAAACCGAATTGTAAATCTTTCAATTTAACGGCATCTTTCGCCGTCGTCAGCAAAATTTCCGCACCGCTTTCACGAGCCTTTTTTTCAATTTTTGCGATGTCTTCTTTTTTGTAAAAATAATGATCGGGAAATTTTTGTGTTGCAGCTAAATCAAAATTTTCCAGTTTTAACTGTTCAAAAAAATTATTCGGATTGCCCAACGCACAAAACGACAAGACTTTTGTCCTTTGTTTTTCTTTCGTAATTAGCGGACTCTGCGCTTTTGCGTGAAAATCTTCTAAATTTATCAAACCGGAAATTTTGTTTTCCGCAATGAAAATCGGACAATCCAAATTATATTTCTTGACTTGAATTTTCAAATTTGAAACGTCTTCGCTCAAATTTGCCCGTGTAACAAGAACCGCGTCGGCGCGTTCGAGATTTTTTAACGGTTCGCGCAAAATTCCCGACGGAAGTATTTTTTTATTGCCAAACGGGTTTGCCGCGTCAATCGTTACAATGTCCAAATCACGCTTAACTTTGCGATGCTGAAAAGCGTCATCAAGCACAAATGCCGTAATTCCAAATTTTTCACGCGCCCAACTTCCTGCCGAAACACGATTTGCGTCGGCGACGACAATCGCTTTTCCCAAAAGTTTTCGGGCGAGTTCAAAAGGTTCATCGCCCGCTTGTTTCGCATCCGCCAAAATATTTTCGCCGTCGGACACCAGAACGCGGTTTTTCGGATTTTTCCGTCCGTAACCGCGCGAAATCACACAGACTTTTTCGCCCGATTCAGCCAAAACTTGCGCGACAAAGGCAACTAGCGGAGTTTTTCCCGTTCCGCCAACCGTGATATTTCCCACGCTGACAACCGGAACGCCAAGCGAAAAAGATTTGAAAACACCTTTTTCATACAGCGAATTACGCACTTCGATAATTGTTCCGTAAAACCGACTAAACATATTTTTCGTAAATCGTAATAAGAATTTTTCAAAATATTATTTTATAACTAATTTAAGTCATAATTTACGCTCAAAATTCTATATCAAAAATCTATTTACGATTTACGATTTACGATTTACGATTTGTAGTTTGAATCAATCTTTCCAATTTAACCTGCGCCGAATGGCTGTCAATGCTTTGTTCGGCGAGGCGGGCAGCCAGCCTGTTTTCGGCATAAATATATCATATGCGCGGCATTTGGCGTTAAACAAAATTGTCCGCTAAAATTTTAATTTTCAAAATTTCTTAAACGTATAACCGACGTAAATCAGATTATTATCAATTCCCGGATTTTGAACGCCGCGATTTCCGTTTGAAAGATGGAAATATTTGTAGCCGACTGTTACCGAACGGGCATTTTTTAACAGAAATTCCGCGCCCGCGCCGACATCCGCCGTGAAAGTAAAATGTGTTCCCAATTCATTCGGAATACGCTTGTCAAAATAAATAAAACCGCCTGAACCGTCAATGAACGGCTGAACTTTTTTGCGCGGGCGAAAATTTATCTGCAAGCCGACCGGAATAATGCCGAAAGCGTAAGAAGTACGCCGAAATTCGTCAATCCGAAAAGTATTTGCGTTTGTTTGTAAAAAACGAAAATCAGGATTTGACAAAATTGCCGCCGGAACTAAATCGAGCGTATATTTCAAATTTACTTTGTTGTTATTGTTAAACCGCCGCGCGTAACGCACGGCGAGAAGTCCGAGACGCGCATCTTTGGTGCGTCCCGTTCCCGTGATAATTGTTGACGAATCAGGCGAAAAACCGCCCCACACGCTCAACTCGTTTTTTCCCGCTTCATCAGTTTGCGCCGCAGCCGACAATGCCAGAAACAAAACAATTAAACCCGAAATTATAATTTTCATAAATTAAGTGCGGAAATTTCAAAACGAATCCGAATTTTTACATAGTAATTTTTATTCACAGAAAAACAAATGTTCAAAACGAAAATATTCGAGTTGCCGGAGTAAATTTTTGTTGATAAAAGTTTTGAAAAATTCTATCGAAGCTGATTTTTATAAATTCGACTCAGCGATACATAATTTTGCCAAAACTTTTCCAGATTCTTTATTTCATCTTCGCCGAGTTTGCGTTTGACTTTTGCCGGACTGCCCATCACAAGTGAACGCGGCGGAATTTGTGTATTCGGCGTGAGCAAACTTCCAGCCGCGACGAGCGAATTTCTGCCGACGCGAACTCCGTCCAATAAAATCGCGCCGATTCCGATTAAACAACCCGTTTCGACGTAGCAGCCGTGCAGAGTTACGCGATGTCCGAGCGTGATTTCGTCTTCCAAAACCGTCGGATGAGTTTTTGAAGAAACGTGAATGACGCTCGCGTCCTGAATATTTGTTCGTGCGCCGATGCGAATATAATTAACGTCGCCGCGCAGAATCGAACCGAACCAAATGCTCGATTCCGCGCCGATTTCGACATCGCCGATGACGACGGCGTTTTCGGCGATAAATGCGGTTTCGTGAATTTTCGGAGCGAGATTTTCAAAAGATTTAATCATTTTTGAATTATTATTTAACGCAAAGGCGCAAGGATGCAAAGGCGCAAAGTTTTTTATAAATCTATTGCGAATTTTAAATAAGTAAAAAGCCATAATTGAAAGTTTCGTCCGGTTCGTGGCAAACTCAAAACATATTTAGATTTTACGATTGTGGAATAGTATTATGGCAAAAAACCCAAAATTCTGGCTTTCGCGGGAAGTCTGCGAGAAAATTCATACAACAAACGAGTTGTCAAAACGGCAATCGAAGGCGCGAAAAAGGCGGGCGCGGAAGTTACATACGTTGATTTGAAAGATTATCCGATGCCGATTTACGACGCGGACGATCACGAAAAAAACGGTTTTGACGAAAACGCGCTGGCGTTTCAAAAACTTTTGGGCGAACACAACGGATTTTTAATCGCGTCGCCCGAATATAACGGTTCGATTCCGGGCGGTTTGAAAAATGCGATTGACTGGGCTTCGCGCAAAAGCAAAAATTACGGAATGATCGAAGTTTTCAAAGGTAAAGTCGCGGCGGTCATGACGGCTTCGCCCGGCGCGTTCGCACGATTATGCTCGTTAATGTTCTGCCGTCGGAAATCGCGGTCGCCAATGTCGGCAAAATGTTCGACGGCGAAGGCGAGACGATGACTGATGAAAAGATGAAAAAGATTCTCGAAGATTTGGGCGCGTCGCTTTCAGATATGCTCAAGAAAACTCACGGCGAAATCGAAGTCGTTGAAGAACCGGAACAGTAATTTTAAAATCATCGCCAAATTTTCAAATATCGTCCGAACCATCTTTGGACGAACGGCGATTTCAGCGTTTCGAGCGTTTTTTCCGTCGCCACGGCTTGCGTGATTTTCGATAAAGTCGGGTAAACGTGAATCGCTTTGTTCAAATCGTCGAGCGATAAATTCAGCTTCATCGCCAGCACGAATTCGTGAATCAATTCTCCGGCGCGAAGTCCGACGATGTGTGCGCCGACAATTTTTTTGCCGTTTAAAATTATCTTGGCAAATCCTGCGGTTTCGCCTTCGGCGTGGGCGCGGTCGTTGTCTTCAAACTGAACTTTTATCACATTTATCCCGTCTAATTTCTTTTTCGCTTCGATTTGCGTCATTCCGACACGCGCAACTTCCGGTTCGGTAAAAGTCGTCCACGGCACGACTCTGAAATCGGTTTTTTTTGTAAAAGGATAAAACAAAAAAGCGTTTTGCAAAACAATTTGCGCTTCATAATCCGCCGTGTGCGTAAATTGAAAATGTCCGGTTACGTCGCCCGCCGCGTAGATATTTTTTTGCGACGTGCGAAGATATTCGTCCGTTTCGATTCGCTTTTTGTCATATTTCACATTTGCTTTTTCAAGGTCCAAATTTTCAATAGTTGGCTTTCTGCCAACCGCCGCGAGAATTTCGTTTCCCACGATTTCATCGGTTTTTCCGTTTTTTTCGATTGTTACAATTTTTTCGCCTCTATTCTTTTTGCGAACTTTGACGGCTTTCGATTCGGTAAGAATTTCAACACCTTCTTTTTGCAGAAGATTTTCCATGAACTTGGAAACTTCCACATCTTCTTTCGACAAAATATGTTCCGCCATTTCGATAATTGAAACTTTCGCGCCTAATCGTTGAAAAGCCTGCGCCATTTCAACGCCGATTGCGCCGCCGCCAAGCACAATCAATCTTTCGGGCAAATCTTTTAAGTGAAAAATTTCTTCGTTGGTAATAAATCCGGCTTCTTTTAAACCTTCAATCGGCGGAATTAACGGCGATGAACCTGTCGAAATACAAAAACGCTTGGCTTTTAATTTTTTAATCTCGCCGGAATCTTTCAGATTTATTTCGATTTCATTTTTATTAAGAAATTTTGCGTTGCCGAAAATAATTTCAACGCCCATTTTATCAAACACTTCAGGCGCGTCGTGCGGTTCAATTTCTTTAATGACGTTTTGTACGCGATTTGAAATTGAAGCAAAATCGTTATCTTTGAATTTGAAATTCGGAACTTGAAAGCCGAAATCTCCGGCGCGTTTCATATCGTTTGCCAATTTCGCCGAGCGAATCAAAGATTTCGACGGCACACAACCAGTGTAAAGACAATCGCCGCCGAGTTTGTTTTTTTCAATCAAAGCGACTTTCGCGCCCAAAATTCCCGCGCCGCCCGCCGCAACCAAACCTGCCGAACCGCCGCCGATTACGATGAAATCGTAATTTGTTTCCATAATTCCCAAGTTTATCTCACAACCCAAAACCCTGCTTGATTTTACTCAAAGCATTATTGCATAATCTAATTGACAAACATTTTTTGTTAGTTTGTTAAATGTTTTATACCGCGCTCTGGTTATTTTCTTTCCTTCCAATCTGAAAATTAGTGGATGATTGACTCGGAATTGACGGAGAAGTTAGTTGCGTTGGCTTCGACGGGACATCTGCTTGAAGGCAAATCTGCCGATTTACGAATCGAAAGTGGTTTGAAATTGCTCGAAGTTGTTTTGCCGCTTTCCGAAGTAATAGTTTTTCGCTTTACGCCAAACGGTGAATTTAATCCCATCGGACGAATGCAGAACGGAAATTTCAAAGACTGCGCCGTTTTGCGTCAATCTTCGTGGCGTGAAAACATCGGACTTTGCGAAGAATCTTTGCGTGAACGTCAAACGAAAGTTCAAACTGATGCGGACAATAAAGGCGCGGCGCAAATCGCCATTCCGCTGATTGACGAAGATTTGGCAGTCGGCGTTTTATTTGTCAAAATTCATCAACACTTTCAACCCGGCGATCAATATATTTTGGAAGCGTTCAGCGGACAATTGGCGCGAAATTTTCAACGCAAAGAACTGCGCGAAAAAAGTCTGCCGCACACTTCTTGGTGGAGTCCTTTTTGGACTCAATCGGCGGAAAATCGTCTGGATATTATCAGCCTTATCAACGGTATTATTAAAGAACAATCCTTCAGCGCAATTGCCAGTTCCAATCTCAAAGAAGCCCACGCCATCGCTTATCTGGACGGAACTCTGGCATATATGAACGGGAAAATGCGTCAATTCGCCAACCCGAATTCGCAAAAGTTTAATGAAACAGACCTTTTCAGTTTTTTGAATCGGTTCAAAACCGACGTTTTCAACGAACCGAACCTTGCTATTCGGCGCGTTTTGCAAACTGGCGAAACTTACAAAAGCGAGCTTTATTATCCTGAAAACAACAAAACTTTGGATATGCAAATCTCTCTGGTAAAAGTTCCGTCCGACAACGCATCTATTCACGAAACAAGTATTGCGATGATACCGGCTTGTTTTTTAATCACATTTTCTGACATTTCCGCCGTCAAGGAAAACGAAAAACTTCGCAGCGTCCGCCATAATCACGACGCAACCTGTTTAAATCTTGAACCGAAAAACGTCGTGCAATGACTTCTATGTCTATTATCAGCGGAAAATATCGCTTAAAGTCAATCATAATGAAAAATGGTTGTTAGATCAATAATTATTTCAATTCTCAAATTTTTTCAATCCCAAAAATTGAAGCATTACCAACCAAACAAAGCGCGGATTCAGAATCAAATATCTGCGCCAGAGCCTTTTCGGTTCTTGAAGCAGACGATAAAACCATTCGAGTCCGAATTTGCTCATCCATTCCGGCGATTCACTTGCATTTCCGGCGTAAAAATCAAATGCCGCGCCGACACCGAGCATCACCGACGACAATTTATTTTTGTGCTGTGCCATCCAACGCTCCTGTTTCGGACAACCCAAACCGACGAATAAAATATCCGTGCCTGAATTTTTTATATTTTCCGTAATTTCCGCGTCTTCCGCGTTTGTTAAAGGGTTAAAAGGCGGTGAAAATGAATAGCTGATTTTCAGTTTCGGATAATCTTTCACCAAACGCGCGGAAATTTCATCGAGAACTTTCTGCTGTCCGCCGTAAAATCCGACGGTCAAATTACTGCTTTCGGCAAAGGCAAAAAGTTTCATCATCAAGGTTGTGCCGCGCACCTGCGAGGCTTGTTTGCTGCCTTGCAGTTTCTGCATCCAAACAAGCGGCATTCCGTCGGGCGTAATTAAATCAGCCGCGTTGACCTGCGCGGCATAATTTGCGTTATCATAACTTTCCATCACCATATGAACGGTTGAAACACAGACGTAACCGCCGTTTTTTCGCCGCGTTAATTCGGCAACACGCGCGATTGCCGAATCGTAATTGCAGACATTGACGCGCAGCGCGACAATCTGAACGCGATCTTGATTTTTTATCAAATCAGCAGTTTTCATTTAATTTTTGACCGCCAAACTTTTCGTTTAAATGATTTCCGAGTATATTTTCTCAAGTTTTTTGATGTAATCGTCCAAATTAAAATTCTTTTTAATCGTTTCGCGGGCATTTCGGCGCAGACTTTCCCAATCTTTTTCGCCCGACAGCAAAGATTTTAGTTTTCCGACGAGCTGCGAAATATTTTTTGGCTCAATCAAGAAACCGTTCACTCCGTCATCAATAACCGCGCCGATTGAAGCCATTTCGGACACGACGACGACGCAATCTGCCGCCATCGCTTCGAGCATCGCCATCGGCAAACCTTCGCCGTAGCGCGACGGAAGCAGAAAAATATCCGCTTCATTTAACGCTTTTTCTTTTTGCTCGCCCGAAATAACGCCGCCGTAATAAAATTTTTCGTCGAGAATTTCAATCATTTTCGCTACAAAAAAATCTTTCAAATCGCCCGCGCCGAAACAATTGAAACGGAACTCGAAATTTTCATTTTTCAAAGTACGGCACATTTGAATAATTTCATTCAAGCCTTTTGATTCGTGCAGTCTGCCGAGAAAAATAAGTGTTTTTTCGCCGGATTTGCGTTTTTGAGATTGTGTTTCGCTAACTTGAACGGCGTTTTCCAAAACTTTTACATTCAAATTTCGCCAACGCTTTTCGATAATTTCTTTTTCGAGTTCGCTTAAAACAACCACCACTCTTGCCGCTTTCAGCATTTTCTCTGAAATTCGTGCGAGAAATTTATTATCAAACTCCCGCGCCAGAAATTTTCCGCCGTGCAGATGGAGCAAAACCGGACGTTTTGCCAGCCGCGCCATTTTTACCAAAGCCGCGTCGCGCATAATCGAAAGCGGATTGAGCGCGGTGTTGATATGAACAATGTCAATTTTTTCGCTGATGATCTTGCGGTAAAATCGCGGAATGCTCAAAATCTGTCTGAAAATCCAACTGCTGTTCGCCTTTTCACCGTCTCGTCTGCCGGCGTGAAAATGATGAAATTCAAAACGGCTGTTTTCGATTATCTGGCGCACAACGGAAGAAATTCCGCTGACGTTTTCAATTATTTCAAGACTCGGCGCGGTTATCAAAATCTTCATTTAATTTTAGTTTAAAGCAGTGGAAAAAAAGTAAAAATTTATCCGATGTTTTTTTACAAATCGCATTGGAAAGAAATGCCGATCTTATACTAAACTAATTATTATTTGCCAAAGCAAAGCGAAACAATATAATTTTTTGTCCTATTCCAAAAATTATATAAATCAGAAAATGTAAAAACTTGTGGTTTCGCTTGAATTTACTGTTGACGAGTTAAAGTAACTTCTGATATTATCCTTTCAGTTTTGGTAAATCGCAAATTTTTCCTGATCCTACAGAAACACTTTTCTGATTTTATTAGTTCAAAACTATGAATTGTACCGTTTGTAATCGAACCAATTCCGTAATTTTATCAGTTTGCCCGACCTGCGGAGCAATGTTAAATGACTCTGTTCGTAAAGAGTTAAATCCTAAAATTTCTCCCGCTGCAAAACAAATAAATTTTGAAATGAAAGAAAAATCGTCCGTGTCGAACAAATTAAATCATCAAATTGCAGTTTCTAATTCGTCTGAACCGAAACAACACACGACGGAAATCACGGTCAAAATGACCAGTCCGACATTGGTTGATTTTCAAAATAAAGACGCGACCATTCCAGAATGGCGCTTAAAGGTGCAGAACGCCGTGCGAAAGCGGCAGGGACAGAGCGAATTGGCGACGGAAATGGCGGTTTTGCCGTCCGTCCGTCAATCGGAAAATTCAAATTTACAGCCTGCCCTTCAAAAAAGATTGGCGATTAGCGGCGCAAACGCGCTGAAAGCCGAAATTGTTGCAGAAGAAATTCCGATTGAACAACAAAATGCGACTTTAAGCAGTGCGTTGCAGCGCATCGAAGAATCGCGCCGGAAATTTTTGGAGGAAGAAAAAAAGGAAGTTTCAGCGACAGTATTGACACCGCCGACAAACAATAAACATCCGTTTTATATTGCAACAAAGCAGGCGGAAGTTACGCCGACAGTCGTCAAAGCCTCGATAAATCCGCCGATCAAGCCGAAACTCGCGCCGCCGTTAAAATTAGACAGCGAACCGCTTGATACAAATAAACTGCCGCCTTTGCCGCAGGAAGTGAAATCCGCCTTTGGTTTTGCTCAACGTCTTATAAGTACTTTCGTCGGTGAAGTAAAAATTGGAAAAACTGAAGAAAAAACGAAAAACACAGACGCGGAAATTGTCGAATCTGAAGAAATCATTGAGGAAATAGATGATTGTGCGCCATTGGCAATGCGCTTTAACGCCGGACTTTTCGATTTAATCATCGGTTCGTTTTTAAGTATGATTTTGATTGCGCCGTTTGTGATTTCCGGTAGAAGTTGGTTCACTTTTGAAGGCTTTCTCGCATTTTTGGCAATCACCGCAATCGTAATGTTCATTTATCTGACGACTACCATCGGCTTCTATGGCAGAACTTTCGGAATGCGGCTTTTTTCGCTGGAAGTCGTTGACATCGAAGGCGAAAATTATCCGACGATGCACCAGGCGGCGGTTAGTTCAGCCGTCTATATTTTGTCTTTGCTTTTTTGCGGAATCGGTTTTTTAACGGTTTTTTTCAATGAAGATAACCGCGCCGCGCACGATCTGATTTCAAAAACCATCGTCGTCAAAGAATTTTAATTCGTCAATCGCACTTTTTTCTATTTACGATTTACGATTGACGATTTACAATTAGAGAACTTTGAACGAAAAAACTCTCGAAAAAATCAGTGCCGAACTTGCGCCGCGTTTAACCGGACAAAAGTTCGGCAAAATTTTTGCGCTCTCGCGTTTTCGGCTGGCGATTGACTTTCGTCTGCGCGATTCAAATTATCTTTACATCAGCGTTGAACCTTCCGCGCCGCGCGTTTATTTGATTACCCGGCGTTTGCGCGATCTCGAAAAACAATCGAAAAATTCCACGCCGTTTATAATTTACCTGCGAAGCAAATTAGCCAATTCCGTTTTGCAGACAATCGAAAAATTAAAAAACGAACGCGTTTTACGTTTCGCTTTTTCGGCGCGAAATGAAATCGGGCAAACGGAAAATTACATTTTGATTCTGCAATTGACCGGACGTTCGGCGAATCTTTTTCTGCTCGATGCGAACGATTATATTCTCGATGCGATGCGTGAAAATTCGGGCGAAGGTCAGCAGGTCAACGAAAAATACGCGCCGCCGTTTCGTGATAGCGCGATTATCAGAAAACCGGAAGAAAGTTTTTCGCCGGGAAATTTTGAAAATTTATCCGAAGCGTTGGACGCGCATTATCTGGAAATCGAAGCGGAAAAGGCGTTTCAGTCAAAAGCGCACGCGGCGCGAAATAAACTCAATCAGGAAATAAAAAAGCGCGAAAAGTTACTGAAAAATCTCAATAAAGATTTGGAAAATCACGGCGACGCGGAAAAATGGAAACGCTTCGGCGATTTACTGCTGGCAAATATCGCATTGGCGAAACGCGAAGGCGACGTGGTTTTCGTCACGGATTTTTACGACGAAAATACGCCGACGGTGGAAGTCGAAGTCGAAGAACATATTTCGCTGACCGAAGCCGCCGAAAGTTTTTTCAAACGCTATACGAAAGCGCGCAACGCGAAAGAAGAAGTTAGCAAACGTCTGCAAGTCGTCGAAGCGGAATTGAGCGATTTGAACGAGCAGAAACAACGACTCGAAGAAGCAATTGACGAAAAAGACGAAAGCGTTTTGGACGAATTTTCAGCCAAAGAACAGGAGAAACCACGCGTCGGAAACAAGGAAAAACAGACGGCTGATTTCAAAGGCGCGAGACAATATTTTTCTTCCGAAGGTTTTGAAATTCTCGTCGGGAAAAAAGCAAAAGATAACGATTATCTGACTTTCCGCGTCGCCAAATCGCTCGATTTATGGCTTCACGCGGCTGATTATCCGGGTTCGCACGTCGTCGTTAAAAATCCGAATCGCGCAGAAATTCCGCCGAAAACTCTGCTCGAAGCCGCGCAAATCGCCGCCTTTTTCAGCCAAGCCGGATCGCAATCCAAAGTCGCCGTCCATTACACAAACAAAAAATACGTCGGCAAACCGAAAGGCGCGGCGGCGGGACTCGTCAGTTTGGCGAGCTTTAAAACGATTCTCGTTGAGCCTAAAATAATCGAACAATGAAAATTAATCTGAAACAAATTCTCGTCATCATCGCCACATTCGGCGTAATCGCCGTCAATTATTTCGCCGCGCAGGGTTACATCAACAACATCACGCCCGCCGCGATTTCCGACAAATATCCGACATTGATTACGCCCGCCGGTTACGCTTTTTCGATTTGGAGCTTGATTTATTTGGGTTTGATCGCTTTCAGCATTTATCAGGCACTGCCTTCAAACACGGAAAATCCGCTTTTCAAACGTATTCGTTCGCTGTATATCGCCAACTGCGCGGCGAATTGTTTGTGGATTTATCTGTGGCATTACGACCAGATTACAGCGGCTCTCGGCGTGATGTTTATCATTCTCGGAACGCTCGTTTTAATCAATCTTAATTTGCGAAATGTTGAAACAATGAATGAAACTTGGCTGGCGCGTGTTCCGTTCAGTCTTTATTTCGGCTGGATTACGGTGGCGACGATTTTAAATTTTTCCGTCGCGCTGGTTTTTCTCGGCGTGAACACGAGCGAAGGAAATTCGGTAATTTTAAGTTCAGTTTTAATCGTCGTCGCGGTTATTTTAGGAGTTTTGATTCATTTCAAACTTTCAATTTTCGCGTATCCGCTGGCAATCGCGTGGGCTTTAACGGCAATCGCTGTCAAACAAAGCGGCAAAACTTCAATCGTCGTCTGCGCCGCGTTCGGCGTGATTGCGCTTTTAATTGCGGCGTTAACTGCATTTTTGAATTTGGGTAAAAAAAGCAATGAATAAGGGAAAAATCTGCGTTTCGGTTTGCGCTGAAACTGCAAATGAAATGCTTGAACAAATTAAACGCGCCGAAGATTTAGCGGACGTTATCGAAATTCGTTTTGATTGTTTGGATGAAATTGAAATTGAAAAATTTTACACAACACTTGACCGCAATTGGGAAATTTCAGATGTTCCGTTTATCTCAACATTTCGACCAAAACTACAAGGCGGAAAACGCGAATTAACTTGGAAAGAACGTCAGGATTTCTGGAATAGCGGCAATGAAATTGGTTGGATTGATTGTGAAGAAGATTTTATCGAAGATTCTTTTTCGTGGCTTTGGGAAGAAAGAATTTGTTCTTATCACGATTTTGAAACAACACCGGAAAATCTTTCTACAATTTATCGCAGACTTAAAGGGACTGAGACTGACATCATAAAAATCGCCGTTCAAGCTGATGATATTACCAACACGATTCCAATCTGGAAACTTCTCGAACGTGCAAAGTCAGAAAACAAACAAATTATCCCAATCGCAATGGGCGAAGCCGGAAAATGGACGCGGATTTTGGGTTTGGCGCACGGCGCATTTATGACTTACGCTTCGCTCGAATCAGGAAGTGAAACCGCGCCCGGACAAGTTTCAGCGGTAGATTTAATCGAAGTTTACCGCGCCAAAGAACTTGACGAACAAACCGCAATTTATGGAATAATCGGCGGAAATACAAGTTATTCGATGTCGCCTTATATGCACAACACGGCTTTCAAATCTGCCGGATTAAATGCGGTTTTCGTGCCGCTTCAAGTCAATAATTTAGACGAATTTATTGCGCGAATGGTCAAACCCGCGACGCGCGAAATCGAACTTAATTTCAGAGGTTTTTCGGTGACGAACCCGCACAAACAAAACATTATCAAACATCTCGACGACATTGACGAAACGGCGCAAAAAATCGGCGCAGTCAACACGGTCAAAATTATTGACGGCAAACTTTACGGTTACAACACCGACGCGGGCGGCTTTATCGAACCGTTGAAAAACGCTTACGGCGATTTAAACGGCGCGAAAGTCGCCGTTTTTGGCGCGGGCGGCGCGTCGCGGGCTTGTGTTTACGCGCTTACACAGGAAAATGCGGACGTGACGATTTTCGCGCGTGATATTGAAAAGTCGAAAAATTTAGCGGATGAGTTCACAGTAAAAAGTAAACAGTTCAAAGTTCAAGATAAAAACTACGGCGAATTTGATATTTTGGTGAATGCAATGCCGCTGGGAACAAAAGGTAAATTGGAAAATCTTTCGATTGCCGTCGCCGAACAAATAAAAGACGTAAACTTAATTTACGATTTGATTTACAATCCTTTTCAAACGCGCCTGATGACGGAAGCCGACCGCGTTCACGTTCCGAAAATCGGCGGAATGGCGATGCTCGTCGCGCAGGGCGCGGAGCAATTTAGAATTTGGACGGGAAAAGACGCACCGCTCAAAGAAATGAGCGCGGCTGCGCTTCGCAGACTTTAGAATTGAAACAATAGAAGTTTTGAAGGAGTTCGCAAATAGAATCTTATTTGTTGAAAATAACAACGGCGCGTTGAATTATGAACTATTTAGTCGTATCAATTTCCGCATATTCCAGTTTCAAAAGATTGTTCTGACGTTTAAACAGCCAACTGTGATGATTCGGGTCTTTGCCCGCCGCTTTATTTTTGCTCGACGACCCGTAGCTGTAACTTTTGACTAAACGATTATTCGCTTTCGCATCAGGAGTTGGAATAATCGTTAAATCAAACACAACGGCGGAAGTGTTCATTTCAGGAACAGTCAAACGTAAGATATTTTGAACTTCTTCAGGTAATTCGGCAAACTTTATGTTCGAACCTTCGATAATTGAACTCTGCGGCGAATTTCCCGTTTTCGCATTGCTTTTCTCTTTCGCACCAACAGGTTTTGAGTCGTCGAAGCATAATTCCTGCGGAATATTTACGCCCAACGGTAAACCGATTGCGCGTTTTTGTGAACATTCCGAAAGTTTCTTTTGAACGGGCGGTGTCGGCGCGGACTCCACGCTATTTTTATTGGAGTTATTGGAAACACTCGCCGACATTGACTGCATATTGAAATTAAAACAAGCCGATAAGATTAATCCGATCAAAATGAAAAGCAGTCTAAAAATCATAATTTCCCTCAATTCTCGGCATACCAACGCGACTGCACCAACGTAATATTGGCGCGGTCGTGTTCGATTGTGCAAGACCCGCGCCTCAGGATATGTAAACGCTTACTAACAACATTTTTAATTTATTTTCTCCGTCTATGGATAATAAGTTCGTCTGTCGCACCAGTCAATGATTATTTTCGTTGTAAAGAGACTATAATTATTGCAGGTTTTTCCTTCGCATTTATCTTTTTCAAACCATTATCTTCATCAACTCAGAAGCAACAATAGACTGTATGACTCACTGTGAGCTAATTGGCTTACTTTTTACAATTGAGTTAGTATTTTTTTAATAAGAATTTCCTTGATTGATGCGAATAACTTAAATAAAATATCGCCGAAATTCAGTAATCAAAAAGTTTAACCAAATATATGATTGAATACGGAAAAAATCCACAGCTTTCTTACAACGAATATCTAAAAGTTCCCGAATTGGTAAATTTACAGGAAACTTTGAGCGAGCCGGTCAGCCACGACGAACTGCTTTTCATCGTCATTCATCAAACTTATGAACTTTGGTTCAAGCAGATTCTGCACGAAATTGACGCGACGATTGACTGGATGAACGAAAAACGAATGTTTCGCGCCAATCATTCGCTGAAATCGATCACGGCGATTGAACGGGTTATTATCACGCAGATTCACATTTTGGAAACGATGGCGCAGATCGGATTTTTAGAATTTCGGGATAAACTCAATCCGGCGAGCGGTTTCCAGTCAACGCAGTTCCGCGAACTCGAATTCGTTTCGGGCGCGAAGGACGAGAAAATTCTCAACTTTTTCAAGTTCGACGAATTCGCTTTCCAGCGTCTGACCGAAAGATACAACGCGCCGAGTTTGGCGGATACGTTTTGGAATTTGCTGAAAAGCGAAGATTTTAATGTTGAAAATACGGATGCAAAGGTCAAATCAATCGTCGAAATTTTGACGCATCCTGAAAAATACGCCGAGCTTTTTATAATGCAGGATTTGCTCATCGAACACGACGAAAACATCGCGCTCTGGCGTTATCATCACGTTTTAATGGTCGAACGAATGCTCGGAATGAAACGCGGCACGGGTGGTTCGGAAGGCGCGGGTTATCTGCGAACGACTTTGGATAAGAAATTTTTCCCCGAATTGTGGGAAGCACGAACGCATCTTCAAGTAAAAAAGTAATGTTTTACGGTGCTTTTCGCGCAACTTCTCGAAAACTTTCGCCCGCGAAAATAGCGCGAATCGCATTAAAAATCCGTTTTAATGCGCGAATAACCTTCGGCGCGAACCAGATAAAGAAAATTCCGAACATTACTAAAACAAACGCAATTAAAATCGGAGCAAAAACCGCTAAAAGCGTGCCGACAAATGCGATAATGTCTTCGGCAATTGATAAAACCCAATTGGAAAAAGGTTCGGGCGAAAGATTTGCGGTCGCCCGAACCGCCGCTTTAGTGCCGTGCGAAGAAAGCGCGAGTCCGCCGCCGAGCAATGTAGCAATCGTCATCACCGAAGTGTCGGTCTGATTGGTCGCCGCGTAAGCCATCAACGCGCCAGCCGGAACGCGGATAAAAGTGTGGATCACATCCCAAACCGAATCAACGTAAGGAATTTTGTCGGCGAAAAACTCGATTGCATAAAGAAATCCGGCGATTCCGATAATCCACCAATTATCGAGAACGTCCAAACCGCCGGGCAAATGAGTCAGATTAAATTTCTGCAAAAGTCCCAAAACAGTCACGGTTGCATAAAGATTTATTCCCGAAGTCCACGCCGTGCCGAGTGCCAAACTCAATGTTGAAAACCATTCCATCACATTTCCTCCGCAGTAAAAACTTTATTGCCTTTTTTATTACGATTCTTCCTCTTCTTCAGTTCCGTCGCGTTTGATACCGAATTTTTCTAATCTGTATTGCAAAGTTCGGAAAGTCAAACCGAGCATTTTCGCTGATTTCGTGATGTTATTGTCGGTGCGTTCCATCGCCTGCATTATCAAACTGCGCTCGACATCTTCAAAATTTACGCCTTCGGGCGGCAGTTTGAAAAGTTCGTCGGCTGAAATGGGTTTTGATTCCTGTGTCATTTCCGGCGGCAAATCTTCAATCGTAATCGTGTCGTTTTCACATAACAGCGTGGCGCGTTCGATTGCCGATTCTAGTTGGCGGACATTGCCCGGATAACTGTAATTTTCCAACAGACGCTTGGCTTCGGTGTTGATTTTTATGTCGCGTTTCGTGTCGCGTGTGTGTTTTTTGAGAAAATATTCCATCAAAACCGGAATATCCGAACGACGCTCACGAAGCGGCGGGATTTCGATGCTCAAAACATTCAGGCGATAATATAAATCTTCGCGGAAACGTCCTTCCTGCGACATCTTTAACAAATCGCGGTTGGTCGCAGCGACGACGCGCACGTCAACATTTAATTCCTTCGTGCCGCCGACGCGACGGATTTGTTTTTCCTGTAAAGCGCGGAGAATTTTCGCCTGCAAAGCGATGTCGAGTTCGCCGATTTCATCCAAAAAAAGCGTTCCGCGGTCGGCGACTTCAAAAAGACCTTTCTTTTCGCCGACCGCGCCGGTGAAACTCCCTTTTTCGTGTCCGAAAAGTTCGCTTTCAAGCAGATTTTCGTTAATCGCCGCACAGTTGACGGCTTGAAAAACTTCATCTGTTCGCAGTGAATTATTGTGAATCGCCCGCGCAATCAATTCCTTTCCCGTTCCCGATTCGCCGCGAATCAGCACCGTCGAACTGGATTTGGCGACCTTCAAAATCAGCTTTTTCACCTTGTCCATTTCCGGCGAATCGGAAATAATCTCCGCGTCGAGCGTCGTCAATTTATTCAAAGCGCGTGAAATCGTATCGAGCAGTTTTTCCGCATCGTATGGTTTTTGCAGATAATCAAACGCACCCAAACGCAAAGCGTCAACCGCCGAATCAACTGTTCCGTGCGCCGTTAAAAGCAGGACAATAATAGATTTATCAAAATCGGTTAATTCCTTCAACAAATCCAAACCGCTCATTCCCGTCATTTTAAAATCGGTCAAAACGAGATCAAAATGCCGGTCGGCGACAAATTTCATCGCCGCTTCGCCCGAACTCGCCGTCGTTACGTCATAACCTTCGCCCGACAAAATCATCTCCAAAATCTCGCGCTGAGATTTCTCGTCGTCCACTACTAATATGCTTTTCCTTGCCATAAATTTTTCTTATAAATTTTTCTTTGCTTTTACAGTCAAATAAGAGTATAAACCAAATTATAAATAAATTCCGTGAAAATTCGTAAGTCCTCGAAAGTTTCCGCTTCTCAAGCTTGAGGCATTCACAAAATCTTTTTATTTATCTTGAGAATCAAATCTAAACTTATTGGAGGTGAGTTAAATGAGGAAAAAAAAACAACTTAGCGTTTTATACGCTTCTAATCGCAGGGCTTTTCAGCCTATTTACAATTAACATTTCGGCGCAAAACAAAGTTTTACCAAAAACTGACACTACAATTAAACCGTGTTCAGGTGAAAAGTTTGTAATGCCCGCTTCAATAGCTCTCGGAAATGAAATCTTTTTCGATTATCTTAAAGTCGCAACTTTGACGAAAGATAAAAGAGGAGAAGTTTTTGAGAAATTTTCAAATGAACAAAAAGCCAATTTTATCAAAGTTAATTTAGCTTTACAGTTCATCAAGCATCCAGATATGACAAATGATCAAAAAGAGTTTGTTATGGATGCAATTTCAAAAGTTTCTACTGATTTATATGACAAATCTGATCCCGAAAAAGTAAGCCGTAGCGAACAAAGCGGTTTAGAGATAGAAAGTAGGGCTTTAGGGCTGTTTACGCAGAAGGATTTAGGCGATTTTGTTGAGCCTTTAATGACAAACAAAAATGAAGAGGTTGCACTCTTGCAAAAGTATGAAGATTTACTCAAGAACGGGATGAAAGCAAGAAAGAAACTTGTTAAAGAAATGCCTGTAAATGACAGAGTAAATATCTGGAAGACTCAACTCGTCTACCATTTGATAACGGCAGATTTATCACAGCCACAGAGAGAATTAATTCTGGGATTTCTGACGACGTTATCGCCCGACACTTTTATAAATTCTGCAAAGCAAACTAAAGAAGAATCGGCAAAAGCCACTGAAATACTTGACAAGAAAATTCGGTCGGTTTTTTCAAAGGAAGAGGAATTTGCAATTTTTGAAGCACTCGGTATTCAGAAAGTTGTAACCGATCCTCCAAGAGAAATGAATAATCTACCATCACCATGGACATTTTGTGATTGCCGTTGGTATTGCGGCAGTACTGTAGGTACATGTGGTGGTGGTAGTTGCGATGTAGAGCCTCACGGCTGCGGTCCGTTCGGAGGATCGTATTGTACTAGCAAGTGCGGATGATAAAATCAATTTTCCTTGGTAACCGAGTAGGACATTCTAGCCTACTCGGTTACCTTTCCATATGAACTTCGGATCAGTTCTTACAGCTTATCTTACTTTACATATAGTTCTGATAATTATCGGACAGGTATCGCCGAACCGTAATTTTACTTTTATTTCTGGGATTCTTTTATTTTTTTGCTTTACAATTTATTACATTGGGCAATTCAATGAGAATGATGCGACTTGGGAAATATTGTTCGTGCTTATTATGCTTCGCTTGCTGCTTTTAGGCGGTTATGATTTATACCAAGCAATTACTGAACTAAGTAATTTACCTGATTTAATACTCAACTTACTCAGTATTATTTCGGGCTTTTTATATCTTCGCTTAGAAAACTCATTGAGATTACTGCCTTTTCTGATTAGCCTTATTTTCGCGTCGTTGTTTATATTTTTTAAAGGTTGGGATTATTTAGCTCATTATTATAATTTCGGCACGTTTACAGGTAAAACAAACGCTTATGGATTATCGCAAAAAGTTGAAGGAACTGACCAACAAAATACTAAAATAACTAATCAACTATTCGAGAATAAAATAGTTTTACTTGATTTTTGGATAAAAACTTGCGGATTGTGTTTCAAAAAATTTCCGCAAGTCCAAGCTGCTTACGACAAATACAAAAACGATCCATCCGTTGCAATTTATACAATTAATAAATCTGTTAAAGAAAACAAACCGAATCAAGTATTTGAAATAATGAAAGAAGAAGGCTTTTCATTTCCCGTTGTGATTCCGACGGATGAAGAATTGCCCGAAAAGTTTGGAGTAAAAGGCTATCCGACAACTTTTGTCATCAATCAAACCGGACAAATTGTTTATAAAGGCAACATCGAAGGCGCAGTTAAAATGGTTGACGAGTTGAAGAAAAATGATTAAGTTGTTATATCGTAACCTTCGCCCGACAAAATCATCTCCAAAATCTCGCGCTGAGATTTCTCATCGTCCACTACTAATATTGATTTTCGTGCCATATTCTTATTTCGCCACAGAAAAAGATTAGCCACGAACAAACACGAACAAACACGAATAGAATTTAGTTAAATTTTCGTGAAATTTCGTGTTTGTTCGCGGCTAAATTTCTTTTGCTTGCGGCAACTTCACCGTAAACAATGTTCCTTCATTCAAATTAGACGCGACTTCAATTGAGCCGTTGTGATCTTCGACGATTTTTTGCACAATCGCCAAACCCAAACCCGTTCCGGTTTCTTTAGTGGAAAAATACGGCTCGAATATTTTCGACAAATGCTCCTCCGAAATTCCCACGCCTTTGTCGGCGACTTCGATTTTAACAAAATTTTCGTCCGGCGAGATTGTCATATTGATATTTCCGCCGTTTTTTTCCATCGCCTGCATCGCGTTGGTCAGCAAATTATTAAATACCGAGCGCAAAACTGTCGCGTCGCCGAGAATTTGCGGGACGTTTTCGCGCTCAACGAGATTGATTTTTATATTCAATTCTTCGGCTTGCGGTTCGATGATGCGGCGCGAATCTTTGATGACTTCTCTGATGTCGAGCGGCTGTAAATCCAGTTTTGTCGGGCGCGAATAGCCGAGAAAATCAGTAACCTGCTGATTTATTCTGCCGACTTCGGTTTTTAATTGCGCGGTTAATTTTTCAAAGGTCGCGTGTTTTTCCGCGTCTTCAGGCGCAAATTTTCGGCGCAGATGGTCGAGCGTTAAGTTAATGTAATTTAACGGGTTGCGGATTTCGTGCGCGATTGCTGAAGCGAGTCTGCCAACGACCGCGCTTTTTTCCGTTTCCTGTAATTTAGCTTCAAGTTGGCGCGTTTTTTCCAGTTCAGCGGTCATTTCATTAAATTGATTGGTCAGTTTGCCGATTTCGTCGCTCCGTTTTGCGCCTTCGACGCGAACTCTTAAATCACCGGCGGCAACGCGCTGCGCCGCATCGGAAAGATTGGCAATCGGGCGCGTAAAACGCCACACCAAAAAAATTGTGATAATTGTTGAAAGAAGTAATACTAAAAGTGTATAAATAAGTGGCTTAGCAGCCTTAGCAGTAGCAGCTTTTTTGTCGGACTCAAGGATAATCATCACATACCAGCGTCCTTTTGAGGTTTGAACCGGAATTGCGTGGGCTTCGCCGTCGGCTTCGTTATTCAAGTCAGGATTCGCGTTCGGGAAATTTTTGATGTCTGCGCCGAGTTTTTTTTCGTCTTCGACAAGCGGCGGCAAATCGGTCAATTCGCTTAACTTATGATATTTTGATGCGCCGTTTTCAGTTGTCGGCAAATAATCCGGTGAATTCAGAATGTCCCAAATTTGCCATTCGTTATCAATAATTATGACATCTTTGATGCGCTGTGCGGTTTTTTCGTCATAAAACGGCTGTTTCCCGCCGTCCACCAAATCTTTCAAATATTCTCCCGAAGAAACACCGCTAACGCCGAGAACCGTTCCCGCCACCAACGCCTGTTCCTGTATCGAGCGCAGTTCATTGTTTTCCCGCTGCGTTTTGAGATTAAGATAATACTGCACGCCGAGCGTCGTGACCAGGAGAAACGCTAAAATTATTAAAAGTCTGCCGCGAAATGTGTTGAAGAAATTCTCTCTCATTTTTTATTTTACTTTTTCCGGGAATTTTTCTTGGAGATTTTCCGCTGTCAATGTTATATTCTTATTTAGCTTTTGAAGCAAAGTTTGTGAGCATTTCAATCTTTTTTGATTTTGCGAGCATTTCGATTTTCTCAAAAATCACTCTCCAAATTATATAATTCAGAGGTTTTTACGATGTCAGTTTCCGCCGAAAAGTGTCTTATAAAATTCGCTGCCTTGTTTTTATTCGTTATTGCTTTGCTGTCCGTTAATGTTCCGGCGCAAAAGAAAAAACCAGCTGCCAAATCAAATAATAAATCAAGTCAAACCGTTTCTAAAAATAAAGCTGACAAAACCGTTGATAAAAAATCAGCGGCAACTGACAAGAAAACTTCTCAGGCAAAAGGAAAAACGGCGAAAAGCAAAGCCGATTTTCAAAAGGAAGCGGAAGCCGAACGGCAGGCAAAAATAGAAGAAGCGAAGCAACGCGCCGCGCAGGAAGCGCGTCGGCAAGCGGCTTTGGAAGAACAACGCCGCAGGCAGCAGGCAATTCGTGAAGCTAGAGAGCGAAAACTCGCTTTTGAACGCGGTCTTCGCATTACAACTGTCGAAAACATCACCAACGACGACACCGAAGGCGAAGATTTGGAAGTGCGCCGTGCCGCCGTCAACGCTCTCGGAACACGCGCCGGAACGGTTGTCGTGCTTGAACCGCAGACGGGCAAAGTTTTGACGATTGTTAATCAGGATTGGGCGATTCGCAAAAGTTTCAAACCGTGTTCGACCATCAAACTCGTTACGGCGATTGCCGGAATTAACGAAAATGTCATTGACAAAGACGGCAATATTTCAACACGCCGGTTTCCGATGAATCTCGACGACGCGCTTGCCTATTCAAATAACAGCTATTTTCAAAATGTCGGCGCGGGGTTAGGAAACGATAAAATGATTTCCTACGCGCAAAAACTCGGTTTAGGACAACCTACGGGCATCAATGCCGAAGGCGAAACAAGCGGAAAACTTCCCTTTGGCAATAATAACGCGAGAATTTATTCGCACGGCGACGATTTTGAAGTTACGCCTTTGCAGCTTGCGGTTCTTGTTTCAGCGATTTCCAACGGCGGAAAAGTCATTGTGCCGAAAATTCCGCGCACAAAAATCGAACAGGCGAATTTTCGCGGTCAAATGCGAAGGACAATCAATCTTCCGCAGGAAAATATTAGAGAAGTCATTCCCGGAATGATCGGCGCAGCGACTTATGGCACGGCGCGCCGCGGCGTTGATTCTGCAATGGAAGTTGCGGGGAAAACCGGCTCGTGCATCGCGCAGGGTTCGTGGGTCGGACTTTTCGCGTCGGTTGCGCCGATTGAAAATCCGAAATTCGCCGTCATCGTCATCACGCGCGGCGAAGGCGAACGCGGAAAATATGCGGCGGCAGTTGCCGGAAAAGTTTATGCTTCATTACGAAACCGTTTTGACGTAAAAGATAATAAAAATCTCGCCCAAATTCCTCTCGAACTAAAACCGCAATCAAAAGTCAACGCTAACGCCTCAGCTCAAATAGATACGGCTGAAGGTGAAGATTCAGACGAAGGCGACACCTTGACGGCGAAAGGCAAAAAAGGCGGCGCGGATAAAATTTCAAGCCCGAAATCGGACGTTAAAAAAGCCGAAAAGCCGGAATCTCTGTTTCCGCCCGTAATTGTCGAGGTCAAAAAAAGGTCAACAAATGAAATATCGCGTCCGCGAATCGTATCTAATAATTGATTTTTTGCAAACTTCCGTTTTGGAAAAGTCTAAAATAGAACCTCACAAATTCAAAAAACAGAGCATCTTGACGAATTTCAACAAAAAAGTCCGGCGAACAAAAATTCGCGGCTCGCTATGTAATGTTCAACTAAGAAACTTCGCCTTCCTGACCAAAAGCTGCTCTGTTTCGGTAGCTAACGATTTTTTTAGCGGAAAATTAAAAGAAGTCGAGAAAAAGATTTTTGAGTTTTCAGGCAGTTTCTTAGGTACAGCAAACAAAACTTTGATATGATTCCATTGGCTGTCGGTTAAATCGGCTGGATATTTTTTCACAAAAATAATTTACCAAAACTGATCGCCTGATAATGAAAACTCCTTTATCTTGAGTTTTCAAGCAGCTTCTAAATGGAAAGCAAATCTCGCAAATTCTACGCTGATTGGTGGAACATTAAAAAAACTACGGTTTACGTTATCATTGCCGGAATTGTGTTTTTGTGAATTAGATATTAGATGTTAGATTGAAGAGTTATGAGTTAAATTTATCATTTATCAATTCAGTTTGAAATCCGAAAACTGACATCTAAAATCTGACATCCACACATAAAAATTGAGCCATCAACACACACATACACACGAAAGACGCTCGGCACAGAGTTTAACAAAACTAAAATTCGCGCTCGGCTTAACATTTGTTTATATGCTGGCGGAAGCCGTCGGCGGCTGGCTGGCGAATTCGCTCGCGCTGCTTGCCGATGCCGGACATATGTTGACGGACGTTGCCGCTTTGTGTCTAACTCTGGCGGCAATTTGGTTTGCGGCGCGTCCGGCAACCGATAAGAAAACATTCGGCTATTATCGCTACGAAATTCTCGCCGCCTTTGTCAACGGAATCGCGCTGGTTTTGATTTCTTTATGGGTGATTTACGAAGCGTTTGCGCGTTGGCAAACGCCGCAAAATGTCAAAGGTTTCGAGATGACAGCGGTCGCCGTCGGCGGTTTAGTCGTCAATATCATCGCTGCTTTTCTACTGCACGGCGGACACGAACACGATTTGAATATGCGCGGCGCATGGCTTCACGTGATGGGCGATTTGCTCGGTTCAATAGCAGCAATTATCGCCGGCGCGTTGATTCTCGCGTTCGGCTGGACTTGGGCTGATGCCGCCTCCAGCGTTTTGATAAGTTTAATTATAATTTTCGGCGCGTGGAATCTTATCAAAGAATCGGTCAATGTTCTGCTCGAAGGCACACCCGCGCATATTAATTTAACGGCGGTTGAACAAACGATTTTGCAGACGGAAAACGTCGCAAACGTCCACGATCTTCACGTTTGGACGATAACTTCGGGAATGGAAGCCTTGAGCGTTCACATCGTTCATCAGGAAAATGTTTTGCAAGCCGACCTTTTACAAAAAATCAGAGAAAAACTGCACGACGAATTCGGCATTGACCATTTGACGATTCAGATGGAAACATTCGCCGAAGAAATGATAGACGCGCATCAATGTTTTTCGGGCGCAAACTGTTTCGCACCGGCGGAGATTTCTAAAGTCCAAAGTCCAAAGTCCAAAGCCCAAAGTTAAGATTGCAATTTTGATTAACTTGTCGTCAACCGAATTTTTCCGCATAAAATAAATGTCTGAAATCAAATTAGCTTACGGAAAAACCTTCATCAGCTTTGCCTTTGATGAAAATAAATTCGGTATTTTAGGTAGAACAGAATCTGAATTTGCGTTGACGGACGCAGAAATCGGCGCGAAACTCGACAGTCCGATTGATTCGCCGAAAATTGAAGAAATTGTCGGTCAAGGCGAAAGCGTTTTAATCGTCGTGCCGGACGCGACGCGCCAAACGGCAAGCGGTCAAATCGCTAATTTGTTAATTCGCCTCCTGATTGCAAACGGCACGATGCCTTTTGATATTCGCATAATTTTCGCAACCGGCATTCACCGCAAAGTTACCGAAGCCGAAAAGCAAATTCTGCTCACGCCGTTTATCAATCAACGCATCAAAACACTCGACCATAATCCGCGCGATTTGGCGCAAATTGTCAATTTCGGCGAAACTTCCGGCGGCATTCCGATTCAGCTTAATCGCGCTTTGACCGAACACGATCACGTTATTATTATCGGCGGCATTTCGTTTCATTATTTCGCCGGATTTACAGGCGGCAGAAAGTTGATTTGTCCCGGACTCGCTTCGACGCGGACGATTTCCGCGACACATAAATTAGCTTTTGACTGCGAAATAAGATCGCGGCGCGAAGGCGTTGATACGGGAATTCTTGACGGAAACGCCGTTCACGAAGCGTTTGTGGAAGTCGTTAAAAAAATTCCGCCGTCTTTTTCGATAAATACAGTCGTCAATGAAAACGGCGAAGCGGTAGATTTATTTTGCGGCGACTGGATTTCATCGCATAAAAAAGCGTGTGAATTTTACGCTTCGAAGCACACGGTTGAAATTGCCGAAAAACGCGATTATGTAATAGTTTCCTGCGGCGGATTTCCGCACGATATAAATATGATTCAGGCGCACAAATCTCTTGATATGGCTTCACGCGCCTGTAACGAGGGCGGAACGATTATTCTTCTTGCCGAATGCGCCGACGGTTTGGGGAGAAACGATTTTTTATCGTGGTTTGAAGCGGAAAATTCAAACGCTTTAGCCGAAAAACTTTGCGAAAGTTATCAGGTTAACGGTCAAACGGCGTGGAATTTGTTACGCAAAGCCGAAAAATTCCACGTCCGAATCATCACTTCCTTATCTGAAAACGAAACGCGCCTGATGCGCCTTCAAAAAGCACGTTCCTTGGATGAAATTTTGACGGAAATTGATAAAACCTCAAATGGTTATATTCTGCCTTTCGGCGCGAAATTCTTGGTAAAAAAATAATATCGCTTACCGTTTTCACCACGTTATTCGGCTTTTTTGGCGGGCGGAAAAATAAGTGAAAGTATTATCGAAAGCAAGATTGTGCCAACGACGATTCCAAGCGAAATATTGATGACGATTTGCTCAAAGTCGTGATGCACGTATTTTTGCAGAAACACGCTGACAGCCGAATCGCTTTCGCCCGTCGCCATCAGCAAACCTTCCGCAATCAGCGGCAAAAGCATTTTGAAGCCGATAAAACTCAAAACAAAAGCCAGTCCGTATTTGAGAAAATGAAATTTGTCCGCCATTTCGACCAACAGAAAAAAGAACGTCCGCAAACCCAAAATTGCGAATATATTTGAAGTGTAAACGATAAATCTGTCGGTCGTAATTCCGAAAATCGCCGGTATCGAATCAACGGCGAAAACCAAATCGGCGACATTTATCACGACTAAAACAAGCAGAAGCATCGTTCCGAGACGCTTTCCGTCTTTGACGACCAAAAACTTTTCGCCCTCGAAGGTTTTCGTGATCGGAATAAATCGCGTCGTCAGCCGAACTATCAGGCTTTCTTCAGGATTAAAATCTTCGTCGTCGCTGAACATTTTAATTCCCGTATAAACAAGAAACGCGCCGAAGAAATAAAGAATCCAGTGGAATCTTTCGACCATCTCCGCGCCCGCAAAAATCATTATCATTCGCAGCACGAGTGCCATAAAAATTCCCCAAAACAGTGCGCGATGCTGATATTTTTTGGGAACTTTGAAGTAATTGAAAATCAGCAGAAAGACAAATAAATTATCAATCGAAAGTGAAAGTTCGATCAAATATCCGGTGAAAAATTCTTTAGCTTTGTGCGAAGCCAAAGCCCAATCCTGATTGTGTGTGCCGACGTGCCAGTAAATAAAACCGTTAAAAGCGAGCGCGAGCGAAATCCAAACGATGCTCCAGCCGATTGTTTCCCGGCGCGTCGGCGTATGCGCGTGCCGGTTGACGATGCCGATGTCAACAAACAGCGCGATCAGAACGACGGCAAAGAAAAAAATCCAAACCCACATCGGGTAATCAATATTCATACTAAATTAAAATATAGGGTTTGAGGCTCAAAAGTCCAAAGTCCAAAGTCCAAAGTTCAAAATTGGTTTGTCTTAAACATTGGACTTTGGACTTTGGACTCGCAATTTACATCGGCTGAATTCTGAGCAAATAGCTGCAAACGGCAATCGGAACGCCGGGAGAAACCGAAATTCGCTGCCCGACGGGAAGTTCGTAATTATTGATCATCGCCGGGTTGCGCCCTTCGTTGAGAAGCGAGAAATTTCCCTGTGAGTCGTATATCAAACTCAAATGACGGCGGCTGATTTCAGGATCGCCGGTTAGTGCAACGTCAACCGGCTTTGATTTTGAACCGCGCCCGATGCTGATTTCGTTTTGATAAATTGGTAAAACCGTCTGACGTACGCCGTCGCGCCAAATTTCCAATTTATAAAGTTCTTTCGCCGGACGCTTCTGAACGTGCGTCAGTTCTTCAGCATCGCCGGTTTGATATTGGGAAACTTGCGGCACGTTTGTCTGCGGAATTGTCGGCAAAGGTTGATTTGAACGAGTCGTTTGATGCTGCACAAAATTCGGCGATTGCAAAACCGGAGCATTTTCTTTCGGCGGCGCAACGGATAGAGTTTTCGGGCGCGCCAGAATGCTTGTTTTATTGCTTGAAGCGTCGTCCCAACTGTGCTGAACGCGCACATCGCCTTGTTCGAGCGTCCCGTCAACACGCAATTCGACGGCGAAAGACTGCGTTTCCAGTTTTCTTTTGCCCGCAATTTCCTTCGCCCGTTCCGCCAGAATGTGATAAAGCCCTTGTTCCAAACCTTTACGTTTCACGCCCTGCCAATCTTTATCGTCGGCTTCGCTCAAAAAAATTATGTATTCGGTCGGAATAATCGTCGTGCCTTGCGGTAGCGGAACGAGTTCGCGCTGCATAACTTCTTCGACGGCTTTGGCAATTTTCACGATAAATTCTTCCGCCTGACTGCGCGGTTTAACCTGCGCGTCGCGGGCGGCTTCTTCCAAAACGAGTTCCGCCGATTCGCCGTCTATCCAATGTCTTACTTTATCCAATACGCTCACTGATTTTTCACCTCGAAATTTTTATTGTATCGTCGCCCGCTCTGGCTTTGCCGCTGATCCAGCCGCGCGACGGTGCGTTATTATTCTCCGGTATGATGCGACCTTGTTCGATTATATCAACTTCATACCAATTGCCGTCGGTATTGACGATTCTCAATTTTGAGTCCTGCGTTACAACGCCGAGCCGGTCATTATTCGTGCTTGAATCGGAACGTAAATTTATATCCGTCAGCGCGACGGCTTCCGGTTTTGAAAACGGACTCGAAAAATCAGGCAAAACGCCGCGTCCACGCAAGTAATTATGCGTCCCGTAAAGAATTCCCGCGAATAATCCGATAAAAATTACAAAAATTGCGAACCGGCGCGGAAAATTCCACTGTCGCTTTTGTTTCGGCTGAACAAATATTTCTTGTTCTTGAACAGGCTTGTATTCGATAACCGGCGGTTGTTTAATCGGAGTTTGATAATTATTGTCCAATTTAACAACCAACGGCAGACGATTAGCCGCAGATAGATTCGGATTTACTTTGAAATCTTTGGAAGTGCTAAACTGCGGAAGCTGCGGCGCGAGCGGCGTGTAACCTTTTGAAATATGCGGCTGCGGAATTGTGTGCGGAGAAATTTCAGTCAAATTTTCGCCGTCTTCGGCTTCGGCGAGAAGTTTGATGCGCGATAAATCCTGCCAGAATTCGGTTACGTTTTGATGTCGTTCCTTCGGATTGTTTTGTGTCGCTTTGTTCAAAACTTTAACTAATTCGTTCGCCCAAGGCTTTTGCCGCATATCGAACGGCAATTCGGTAATCGGATTATTTGTAAAAAATCGCGGCGATTCGCAGGTTATCAAAACATACGCCGATTTCGCCAGCGAATAAATATCGGCGGCGGGCGTAAGTTCCGCAACGGTCAAAGTTCCCGTATTTCCGCTAAACATCGGACTGTGTTCGGGCGGCGCGAACATATTCGTGCCGACGCGCGTGATCGGCGAATCCGACTGCGACATTCGCGCCACGCCGAAATCGGCGATTTTCACCGTTTGCCGATCTTCGGTAAGCAGCAGATTTTGCGGCTTTATATCGCGGTGAATAACGCCCATTTTGTGCGCGTGTCCTAATCCGGCGCAAACTTGTTCGAGATAAAACAGAGCCTTCGACAAATTCAAACTTTTTTCACGACACGCCCGCGCCAAATCGCCGCCGGGAAGATATTCAAGCACGAGATAATGAAAAATCGTATTCCGCAAATCACGCGCAGTGCCGTGTCCCAGACGGCTGATGACGTTCGGATGCCGCACGCGGTCAAGCGCAATCGCTTCGTTTTGAAAATTTTCAACTAACGTGCGCTCTAAATCAAGGTCTAAATCGTTCTGCATAAAGACGTTGAGAGCTTTGATAACAACCAGACTATGCGGCGATTGCGGCGAAGCCGGCAAATCTTTGGCGACATAAATCTCGGCATAACTTCCGCGCCCCAAAAGCGATTGGATGTCATAGCGTCCGTCGAGCCGTGTGTTATTTAACGAGAGTTCTTTCATTTTTTGGAAATAGAATGAAAATTGTCATCAAAAAAGAACATACGAAACCGAAATGTTCAATGTTCTGTGATAAATAATATATGATAATGCGGAAATGTTGAAAGATTGGCGCGGTTTATTCTTTCAATTGCAGTTCTTTTCAGCTAAAATATGGCAAAAATGTCTGAAATAAACAACACGACGACAAAAAAAACACCATCGCCCGACTGGTTTGTGCGCGGAATTTTGACCAAACTCGGCGAAATGTTCGACCAATTTACGGGCAGAAACTGGAAACCGTCGAGCAGTTTGGCGACCAGCGAATTGATTGAAAAATTAAAAAAACTCCTCGACGCGGAAGCCAGAGACGAAGGCGCGCGCGGCAAATTCGTGCCGCACAACATCAAACTTTTAATGCAGTGGGATAAATTTTCGACGGATTCGGAGAATGCGATGAAAAAACTCGAAGACGAATTATTAATCGCCGCGATTGACCACATCAACGACAGGCGTTATCACACTTTCGCGCCGATGAAACTGGAAATAAAAAACGATTATTTCACCGAAGGTGTGAAACTTCAGGCGAGTTTCGGCGGCTTTGCCGAAAATAACGAGCGCGATGTTGCCGTCAATGTAACCGTTCCCGATTTGAAAAATGTGATTCTTAATCCGGTTGCGGAAGAAATCGTCGAACCGGAAAAGGAAATCTTCGTTGCGGAATTCGCTCTCAACGGCGCGGCGAAAAAAGTAAAATTGACGTTTGATGAAAAAGAGAGAAAAAGTGTCGGCAGAACAAAGGAAAATGATTTGGCGATTGACGACGCGAGCGTTTCAAAAATACACGCCGCGCTCGTTTTGAATTCCGACCGGCAATTAATGGTCGCCGACACGGGTTCGACCAACGGAACATTTATCAACGGCGAACGTATCGCTTACGGCAGAGCATTTGTAATAAAAGACGGCGATAAATTGAAATTCGGCACGGTTGAAGTCGCGCTCGGACACATCGCAGCCGAAGCCGCTGAATCAATCGCCGCCGAAGATTTTTCGACTAATGACGATGTGCAAATTCCTGAAAATTCTGCGGCGGAAAGCGATTTAAATTTAACGAAACGGATTGTCGTATCGAACTTCGACGACGGCAAATAATTCAATTGAATGAAAATTCTACTTTTTTTATTACAATTCGACTGGGAGAAACTTCGTCCCGAAAACCTTTTCGGCAGACAGGTTTTGGAACGAACTCCGGCGGGTTTGAGTGTTTTTTATCTGATCGGAATCGCCGTTTTGCTTGTGTTTCTGCTCATTTCCTTTTTCGACAATTTTCGCCGCCCGAAATTCAATTTTGAAAAAGATTTGCCGCGCGAAGTCAAAAGCAAATTAACCAAAACCGTGACAAATCGCAGTTTGCGCGTCTGGCAGTTTGTTTTTATCGCGCTGGCATTTTTCGTCTACGGTTTTCACGTTTACTGGAGTTATTACGCCGACGATTACAACGACCAGTTTCAGGCGTTGAGTTACAAAGATTTGCGAAATCGCCGCGCGACGGCGGCGCGGCTGCGCGGTTGGATGCTGGATCGTTCGGGAAATTTGGGCAGTGCGCTGGCTTATTATAAATTGGACAAAGACGGCGATATTACGCGCACTTTTGCTTTCGATAAGGAAATGTCGCACTTGCTCGGAACCGAGCGCGGAACGCCCGGACTCGAACGTACACTTTACAAAACGGGCGACGATCCGACACCCGAAGCGTGGGAAATTTTGACGAAAATAAAACGCCCGGAAGAAGAACAGCGCGATGTTCGCATCACTATTGACCGCGATTTGCAGGCGTTCGCCGCGCAGCAGTTGAAAGATAAAAAAGGCGCGATTGTCGTTTTAAATCCGCAAACCGGCGACGTTTTGGCGATATATTCAAATCCGTCATTTAACATTTCGGAAGCGCAGACGCTCGACGGTTATTTGAAACTAGAAGGAAATTCACGCGACAAACCGCTTTTGAATCGGGCGACGCGCGAATATTATGTTCCCGGCTCGACCTTTAAAACTTTTACGATGCTTTCGGCATTTCGCGCCGGAAAACAAAACACGACTTTTACGAGTTTGCCCGGCGGTTTCGTCCCGTTTCGCGGTTCGCGCGCAATTTCGGATGCCAACGGCGGCTGCGAATCGCCCTACGGCTGCACGACTTTAAATATCGCGCAGGCTTACGAGGCTTCGAGCAATCAATATTTCGCGCAGATGGCGGTCGAACTCGGACGCGAAAGAATCCGCGAAACTGCCGGAGCAGTCGGCATTTTGGCGGTTGACACGCCGGAAGACGCTTTGCAGAACAATTTTTTCTCCGACATCTGGAATATGAGCAACAATCGCATCGCCAACGCGCTCGCGCCGGAACAGTCAACAATTGTAACGGGCAAACAAATTTCGGCGTATGATTTAGGTTTAGAAGGAATGGGACAAGGTTACGCCGGACAAATGACACCATTTCAGATGGCTTTAATCGCGTCCGCGCCCGCCAATTTACAGGGAAATTTGATGAAACCGAAAATCGAAGCCGACCAATCGCCGCAAATCTTTTCTCCGGTCGTTTCACCACCGCAAGCCGCTCAAATCCGCGAAATTATGGGACTTGTCACTGAAGGCAGCGGCGGCACGGCGACCAGAGTTTTCGCCAACGTCCGCGCCGCCGGAATTCGTTCGGGCGGAAAAACCGGCACGGCGGAAAAACTCGCGCCCGTTTACGACGAAAAAACAGGAAAACTGAAAACTATCACAAAAAAACGCAAAAACGACGCGGGCGAAATGGAAGAATACAAAGTTCCGCAAATGTATGAACGCACGGACAGTTGGTATATTTCGATTGCGCCGCTCGAAAAACCGCAACTGGCGATTGCCGTCGTCGTCGAAGCCGGCGGTTACGGCGCGGCGGTTTCCGCGCCGATTGCCGCCAACATCATCCTAAAAGCGCGTGATTTGGGACTTTTGGGCGATCAGTACAAACCGAGAACGCAGATTCCGACACCAACAAAGAAAAACAACAAAACTAAAAAATGAAAAATCGCACTTCATCGCACGTTTTTATACTTCTTTTAATTGTCGCGCTGACGGCAATCGCGCATTATTCGATTCATTACGGCGCGTTGATTCGCGGTTATGAAACTTCATATTTAACGGCGGAAAGAAATCTTTTTTTGCTTTTTATACTCGCCGTTTTGCCGATTTTTCTTAAAAGGTTCGCAAAATTTCAGGGAAACTGGACGCTTTACACTTCCGCTGTTTTGCTGTTTTCAATCGGTTTGACCGTGCAGTATCGCCTGTTTTCCGATCCCGAATATATTTCCAAAAAAGATAAAGCCGAAGCGCGGCAGGCAAAGATCAAAACTTTGCAGATGCACTATATTCAGGAAAATTATTCGGCGGAAAAGAAACAAATGATGGGACTTCCCGCCACGCCGCCGTCGCCGGTTGATTTGGACAAAGAAACGCCGCGTCCGGCAAATGAAGATTTGAGCGACGTTTTTTTGTCGGGCAAAACAATGATTCCGCTGTTTGCAATTGCCTGTTTTGTCGGCGTGTTTATTTTATTTAAGCGCGACGATGTTCTGGAAATTTTGCAGAGAAACGGCTTTTTGATTGTTTTACTGACGCTTGTGCCGTTGCTTTTGGCGGCGATTACGTCAAAGGCAGGAAAATCAATCGGCAATATGACACCTTGGGAGCCGTCGAAAATTCCTTTTTTAATCGGCTTCGCGGCTATTTTGTCGGTTTTATATAAAAATCTGGCGCGGACTTATTGGGGCGTGCCGCGTGCAAAAGATGTTATTCCGCTGGTCTTTATGGCGATTCTGCCGTTTGTGCCGTTTTTCGTTTTGAAGGATTTCGGGCAAATGATGGTTTTCAGTTCGGTTTACGCGACGCTTTATCTGATCGCCGTGCGCCGCTTGCCACAGAGAATCGTTCTGGTCGGAAGCGTTGCATTGCTCATCAGCATTTTAGTTGTCGGCGCATTGCCGGATAAAACACAGGAAAAAATTCCGCTGCTTCCGACGCTGGCAAGTCCGGTCAAAAAAGTTTTGCCTGATAGAATTCAGCAGCGTTTTCATCTGTGGCTCGACGGTTTCAATCCTCCTTCTCCTGATACGAGTTGGTGGAAGGAAGATTACGACGATTATTATGCCGATTTGGTTAAGCGCGACCCGAATCTGCCGCAGATGCTGGAAGAAGAACCGAATTTGCAGAAATCAATCAATGTTGATGCGTGGTTTGACGTTCTGGCGTTTCAACCGGCGCAGGCGACGTTCGGCGTGGCTTCCGGCGGCACGACCGGACGCGGTTTGGGTTTGGGTTACGTCGAACTGATTCCGGTTTCCGATTCCGATTATATTTACGCCGCGATTGCCGAAGAACTTGGACTTTTCGGCGGTTTATTGCTAATCTTTGCGCTGATAACTTTTGTCAGCGCGGGAGTTCGCACGGCTCTGGATGCCAGAGATATGTTCAGCAAACTTTGCGCGATTGGGTTGACGGCGTTTATCGGTTTTCAAGCCCTGGTCAATATGGGCGGCATCACGCGGGCGTTGCCGATGACCGGAATTACGCTGCCGTTTGTCAGCCACGGCGGTTTCAGTTTAATCACGAGTTTCGTTATGCTCGGAATGCTGATGGCTTTTTCGCATCGCAACGCGGTTGATATTCTTCAAGTTCAAAGTTCAAAGTAAGATTTGAATTTTGAACTTTAAACTTTGAACTATGGAAAATAACTTTCAAATTGATTCGGCTTCGGTTTCGGACAGAGGTTTAAGCAAAAAACGTCCTCAGAATGAAGATTCGTTTTTAGAAATGAATTCACGCGGTCTTTTTGCGGTTGCCGACGGCGTTGGCGGAGCGCAAGCCGGCGATGTCGCCTCGCAGATGGCGATGGAAATTCTCGGTGAAGCCTTTGTCAATTTGCAGGAAAACGGCGATGTCGAAGAATTGATGAAAGTTGCGATTAAACGCGCTAACGAAGCGATTTATCAAATGTCGCACGACATGAAACAGCTTTCGACAATGGCAACAACGATTGTCGCGCTTCACATCGCGGGCAATATTGCAACCATTGGTCACGTCGGCGATTCACGTCTTTACCGGCTCGACCCGAATGGAAGACTTTATCGTGAAACGCAGGATCATTCGGTGGTCGAGGAAGAAGTTCGTGCCGGACGAATGACTGCCGCGCAAGCCGCGACGCATCCGAGCCGCAACGTCATCAGCCGTGCGCTCGGCGCAGATTATGCGGTTGAAATTGATATGAAAACGATTATGTTCGAGCCACACACGACATTTTTTCTCTGCTCGGACGGCATCACGCGCCATATTGACGATTTTGAACTGCGCGACCTTTTACTCTCCGGCGATAAACCCGCGAATATCGTGCAAAAAATGAAAGATATTTGCTATCAACGCGGCGCGGAAGACAATTTGACCGCCGTTGTCGCCAAAGTAACAGATGTCGCTGCAGAAAAGTTTAACGGCGCGAAAAACGAAATTCCCGCCGAATATGAAGAAGCGACGATTGCAACAGCGCGTCCTCCGGCAGTTGTTGAAGATGCAGTTTTTGCCGAACAATCTTTGCCGGACGAAGAAGTGCCGACTCAAAATCTTCAATCGCCGATGTCTGAAGAACTACAAACGCGTGAAGTTGTTCAGACAAACCAAAATGAAAATCCCGAAACCGAAAAAAATCGAAATATATTTTCTTTTCCGGCTGAAAGTGCGGATAATAAGCCGATTCAAAGAAACGAAATTGTCAGAGAGGACAAAACTTATTTTGCAGAAGAAAAAGCCGAAAGCAGTATTCTCGGCAAAATAATAACGCCTTTGCTGACATTTTTTTTGGGCGGAATTTTATTTGCGGGAATCTATCATTTGTGGGCGCAAAACAATGTCGAACCGCAAGTTCCACAATTAGTTCAGCAATCGCCCGACATTCCGTTTAAAGCTTTTGAAGACAATCGGCGCAATGTTGACGGAAATCCGCGGCAATATATTGCAACCAATTTAACTTCAACACCGGAAGATGCCGAAGATTTTTATCTGATGGGACGTGCTTATCTGCTGATCGGTAAATTTCCCGAAGCTAAAGAGATGTTTTTACAGGCAAAAGACCGCCTTGCACAGACGAGCGAAGTAAATAACAGAGTTTTGGCAAATGATATTATTTTGAGTCTGGCTGTTATCAATGACGAATTTGCCAAAAGAGAAGTTGCAAAAGAATTAAATTTGAATATATCCAACACAAATACGCAAACTAATTCTAATAATAGCGCAAATTCTCTTCGCGGAACTCAAAATTTTAACGGAAGGTAGTAAAAAGGCAAAAGTAAAAAATATTTGCCTTCGGTAAAACAACCGATTGTCGAAAAGATGGCTTACTTTTGCCTTTTTACTTTTTACTTTTTACTTTCTACTTGACTAAACTGTCTTTTGGCTTCAAACAAAATCACGCCGCACGAAACCGCTAAATTCAAACTTTCGACGTTATTTTCCATCGGAACAATCAAACTTTCGTCAATTTCCCCACGTTCATCCAAATTCAAGCCGTGCGCTTCCGAGCCGAAAATCAAAAGGCGCGGCTGTTTCCAATCAATCTCTAAATAACCTTTTTTTGCATTGATGTCGGCACAAACCGAAATCAGATTTTTCTCTTTTGACCAAGTTAAGACCTCGAAAAAATCGGCATTTGTCCAAATCGGCAATCTAAAAGACGCGCCCATCGCGCTGCGCAGAGCTTTTGGCGAAAAAACATCCGCCGAATTTTCGCTCAGAATTACGCCGGAGATATTAACGGCTTCGGCGGTTCGCAAAATCGCGCCCAAATTCGACGGATTGTTGATTTGATGAAGCAAAATAAACAGCGGTAATCGTCGTTCTTTTTTCTGCAGATTCACTTCAATCATATTCTTTCCCGTTACCGGTTTGGCGGCAATAACAATTATTCCCTGTGAATTTTTCGTATCGGATAGCGTATTAAAAATGTTTTCTGAAACCTCTGCGTGGGTTTTAAATTTTTTTTCAATAGTTTGCAGAAATTTTTGTCCGCGTTCCGTTCGCCGAAAATTTTCAGTAAATAAAACGTCGTAAATCTCTAATTCTGTTCTTAAAACTTCTTCGGCAAGGCGCAAACCCTCCACAAAAACCGCATCTTCAACGCGCCCGCCGCCGACCTTTCGAGCAAATTTTAATCTTTGATTGTCGCGGCTGGTAATTTTCAACATTTTTGATGTCTTTACAAATAAACGAATAGCCGATTATAAAGCAAAGGTTTAAAATCAGGAATAGTCTAAATAAAAAGTTTGCCAAACAATGAAATCCGTAATTTGTATTACAGCCAAAAAGTGATAAATTTTACAGAATGCGAAGAGCAAAAATTTTAGCCACACTCGGACCCGCTTCAACCACATCTGAAATAATCGAACAACTTATCAACGCCGGAATGAATGCCGTGCGGATAAATATGTCGCACGGAACTCAGGAAGAACACGCCGAAACCATAAAAATTGTGCGAATTGTTTCGGGAAAATTGGACAAGCCGCTTTCTGTTCTGGTTGATTTGTCAGGACCGAAAATCCGCACGGGTTTATTGCAAAATGCCGCGCCCGTTGTGCTTGAAATGAATGCTGAATTTATCATAACTTCTCGCGACATCAGCGGAAATTTGAATGAAGTTTCGACAAATTTTAAGGAACTGCCGAAACTCGTCGAAAAGGGCGCGAGAATTTTGCTCGACGACGGCGCGATTGAACTGAAAGTCAAAAAAGTTACAAAAACCGATGTTGTTACAACCGTCGTCAACGGCGGCGTTTTGTCGGAGCGCAAAGGCATCAATCTGCCGAATACAAAACTTCCGATTCCTTCTTTGACCAAAAAAGACCGCGAAGATTTGGAATGGGCGATGACACAGGACGTTGATTACATCGCGCTTTCTTTTGTCAGACGCGCCGAAGATTGCACGGAAGTTAAAGAAATCATTAAAAAGCTGAACAAACGCAAAATGGGCAGACCGCTTCTCGTCGCCAAAATCGAAAAGGCGGAAGCGATTGAAAATCTGGACGAAATTATCAAAGCAACCGACGGTTTGATGGTCGCCCGCGGAGATTTAGGCGTGGAAACCAGTCCCGAACTCGTTCCGGTTTATCAAAAACAAATCATCGAAAAATCGGTTTTGAACGATAAATTCGTGATTACGGCAACGCAAATGCTGCAATCAATGGTTGATAATCCGCGCCCGACACGAGCCGAAGCGTCCGACGTTGCCAACGCGGTTTGGGACGGAACGGATGCCGTAATGCTTTCGGCGGAAACGGCGGCGGGCAAATATCCGGTCGAATCGGTGGCAACAATGAAACGAATTATTGATTCGGCGGAAACGGTCAAGACAATGAAATTGA
Organism: Pyrinomonadales bacterium; assembly: GCA_038232235.1. Taxonomy (GTDB): domain Bacteria; phylum Acidobacteriota; class Blastocatellia; order Pyrinomonadales; family Pyrinomonadaceae. The sequence goes on from JBBSIE010000002.1 coordinate 73,926, forward strand.
AACGTCCGGTCAAATTCAGCGAAGAACCGACGGGCAGAACTTCGCAGGCACTTTGCAAAGCCACCGCCATTTGCGCCCGCGAAATATTAACCGATAAAGTTGCGGTTTTCACCGAATCCGGCGTGATGGCGCGTCGTTTGTCGAGCGTTCGGTCAGGTTTGCAGACTTTTGCATTGACTTCGACAAACGATGTCCGCAATCAATTGGCTTTAATTTGGGGCGTTGAACCGCTTTGCCATAAAAGCGCGGAAACCACCGAAGCGATGCTCAAAGACGGAGAAAAAACTTTGCTCGATGCGAAAGTCGTAGAAAAAGGAGAAACGATGGTGATGATGGCTGGTCGCCTGTCCGGTCTCGGACTTTCAAGTTCGATTGTCGTCTGGACGGTTGGTGAAAATGTGCCGCGACGATAGAAAGTTAAAATTTAAAAGTTTGATTTTCTTTAACTTTGAACTTTGAGAATTATTGACATATTTTGATTAGTATTTTGTCTTGCACAAGCTGTTAAAAGCATTGCAACAGACAAAAAAGCGGCAGCGTAAAATTTTTCACCATAAATTCCTCTGCCGCATTTGTTAAAAAGAAAAGTTCTAAATCCAAACTTTGCAGCGAAAACAACATAACGCATATGTTATATTATTTTCTTAAAAAATCTAAAACTCTTCATATACTTTCGTTGAGTTTTATTTTCAAACAAAAAGCTCCGCAAAATTTTGCAGAGCTTTTTGTTTAATTAGTTTTTGATGACTAAACCGAAGCGGTTTTCGAGTCATCTTTTTTACTGCGTTTTAGTCCACCGATTTGCACCAAATTTTCACCTTTGATTTCATTTTTCTCTAACACCATCTGCTGATAAAGTTTACGCATCATCTGCATTTCTTCAGCGGCGGTTTTCGGTCCTTCCATATCCGGCTTGTTCGGGCGTTCCAAATCAATCGGATTCAATTTCAAACCGTGATCGGTGTTGTCGAGTTCGACTTCCTTACCGCGCGCGAAAATTTCGTGGCGACCATTGTCTTTATACCATTGTGCAACCGTCGCGTTTTGGTGCATATGTTCGATAATGTTTCTCCAACCGATTCCCGTATTATAAGCACAAAAGGAAATTTCACCTTCCTGTGTTCCGTAAGGAATGATGCACATTTCGGTGCGCCGGAAATCATAATTGAACAAATCCTGAAACCACATTCCCGCAATAAACAAGAAATTCCAAGGGTCTTGACGGCGTTTTTCAATATCTTCAATCGTCCGCGTTCCATCAACTTTTCCGTAATCTTTACCCGACAAGCCGAACGATTTATCGAACTTTTTCAAGATTCCGCCCAAAGTCAAACTTTTCGGTGCGCCATACGGATTATAATTTTTAAGCAGTGCCATTCCCATCATAAAATTGGAAAACCATTTTCCGCGAGCCGTGTCGGTGATGTGTTTCATATCTTCGACCAGTCCGGGAATGCTCAAAAATTCGGGAACGGGAGCCATTTCCTTTGTTTCTTTATTAATCATCACGGCGGTTCCGACACCGCAGTTCGGATGACAGCCGCAGGAAACTTGTCCCCAATCAGCTTCCGGTCCGTGAACCAAATCGGCAAAATCGGCGAACGCGCCCATCAATGAAAGCGGAAACCAATCACGCAGCGGCTCGGTAATACCGACCTGTTTCTGAACGTCTTGAGCCAGATGCGAAAGCGTATAACGCTGCTGCAAACGTCTTTGTTCTGTAATATGCTCGTCGCGTCCGGTGAAAGAAACGGGTTGAAATGACACAAATGAAACTTTTTTTGGATTTTCCAATGCGAAACGGACAATTGAGCCGACTTGATCGTTATTTACTCCATTAACTAATGTTGTCACGAGAACAATATCAACTCCGGCTTCGTGCAAGTTGTTGATCGCGCGTAATTTAACATCAAAAAGATTGCCGACTTGTCTGTGCGAGTTAGCATCGTTGCCAACGCCGTCGAATTGCAGGTAAACAAATCTCAAACCGGCTTCAGCGGCTTCGCGGCAAAATTCTTTTGATTTTGCAAACTCGATTCCGTTAGTTGCGGCTTGCACCGAATTGTAGCCGACTTCGCGCGAATAACGCACAGCTTCGAGAAAATAAGGTGAAAGCGTCGGTTCGCCGCCCGAAAACTGCACCGACATCTGACGACGCGGTTTGATCGAAATCGCGTTGTCGAGAATTTCCTTGACATCTTCCATCGAAAGTTCGTGAACAAAACCGACTTGATTCGCGTCCATAAAACACGGGTCGCACATCATATTGCAGCGATTTGTCAGATCAACCGTCAGAACCGCGCCGCGTCCGTATTTAATAGTTGATGAGCCGTGATTGTGCAGTTTTTCGTCGTTGTGCGATTGAATGTCGCGTCCGGGAAAATTGGCTTCGATGTGCTGCAAAAACTTTGAATCAATCGCCATTAAATCTTCAAAATGTCCGTGATCGGGACAATCTTTAATCATCCAGATTTCACCGTCGCGTTCAATAATTTGTGCTTTGATCTCGCCGACTTTTTCATTAACTAATATGCCGACTTCTTTTTTGCCGGCTAAAATATCTTCACGCGCTTCAATTACACAGTTTGGGCAGAGCGAATCGGTCGTGCGCGGAAAACCGAGCGTTGGTTTGGTCTTCTGCCAAGATTTAAGCAATGGCTTATCCGACCATTTCGGCGTAAAAGACGGATTCGGTTTGTATTTATTAACGGCTTTGACAGCGTTGAAAACACCGCCGGCAATATACGTCAAGCCTTTTTCAAAATGTTTAACAGGTGTCATAATTATATTTTCTCCAAATAAACTTCAATGTTGTACTGTTAGAGTTTCATCTCCGCTTGAAGTTAAGCAATAAAAAAGTAAAATTTATGCAATTAAAATAGCTTTTGATAAAATAGCATCAGTTTGGCAAAAACGAAACTCTATCATTAGTTTTTAAAGTATGCAAAAATTGTGCCGTTGGGTAAATGCTGGTTATCTTATTTATTATCAACTAATTATGGGAATCTCATATTTATAAATAGGTTGAAAACTTGGGGCAAATTGACACAACTAATTAGACAATCATTGTAAAACGACATTATGACACAACAATAATATTGTATCGAACTTGATTTTAGGTTTTTTTGAAAATTGAAACTTAAAAATTAAACTCCTGTTTAAAAAACACTTCTAAAAATATATAAATTATGTATTGAAATTTTTCATTACTGCCTTAAAAAACAAAGCTCAAAGGAAATTTTGCACAGGTTCGTGGATTTTCGTTCTCTTTTTGTTCACCTTTAAGCACTTAGCTTAACGAACACTTTAAGGAAACCTCATAACTCATTGCCAACAAAGAGTTTTCTATTATTAAAATAATACTTTACATCTATTTTTCTTTGTGATAAATTTGCATTCACCTTACGAGAGAATTTACGGACGGAAAAATTTTATTCTCTCGTTTCAAGAATCACAAAAGACAATTCGGTTTTTATTTTGGAGGTTAGTGATAATAAAAACTACTTCTAAATGATTTATGGATATACGCTTCGGAACATCGGGTTGGAGGGCAATCATTGCCGACGATTTCACATTTACAAATGTGCGGCTTGTAACCGAAGCAATTTGCAGATATTTGACAAAAAATTCAAGTGAAAGTCAAAAAACTTTGATAATCGGACACGATTCGCGCTTTATGGGTGAAAAGTTTTCCGAAGTTGCCGCTGAAATTTCTAAACAAAAAGGTTTTTGGGTTTTGCTTTGCAATCATCCGACACCGACACCGACGATTTCGTTTGCCATCAGAAATGAAAAAGCAGTTGGCGCGATGAATTTTACGGCTTCACATAATCCGCCGGAATATCAGGGAATTAAATTTTCGACATCCGACGGCGCACCGGCTTTGCCTGAAGTTACGAAGCAAATTGAAGAAAATATTAAAAATGATGTTCAGGCTGAAGATAAAGACGGCGGAACAATTGAAAATTATGATGCGCGTCCGGCTTATCTGGAAGATTTGAAAACTAAAGTTCGATTTGACCAAATTGCTAAAGCCAACGGCAAGTATGCTTACGACGCACTTTGGGGAACAGGACGCGGATATTTGGACAAGATTCTGCGCGACAATGGTTTGGAAGTTGAAACAATTCACGATTGGCGCGATGTAACATTCGGCGGACAAGCACCTGAACCGGGCGCGGAACATCTTGACGAACTTCGTCAAACTGTCAAAACAAAAAATTTGACGCTCGGACTTGCCACGGATGGCGACGGCGACAGATTTGGAGTAATTGACAGTAATGGCGAATTTATCACGCCGAACGAATTAATTCCACTTTTATCGGATTATCTGGCGGAAAGCCGCGGTTGGACGGAAGGTTTGGCGAGAAGTGTCGCAACGACACACTTAGTTGACAGGGTTGCCGAAAATCGCGGATTGAAATTATACGAAACGCCGGTTGGATTCAAATTTATCGGCGAATTGATAAACGAAGACAAGATTATTTTGGGCGGAGAAGAATCCGCAGGTCTCTCAATCAAAGGACATTATCCCGAAAAAGACGGCATCATCGCTTGTTTATTGGCGGCTGAAGCAGTCGCCGTGCGCGGAAAGAGTTTGACCGAACAGTTAAACGAACTTTACAGCCGCATCGGAAAGCTCGAATCAGGCAGAATCGGAGTGAAATTGACCGATGAAATTGCCAAAAGTTTGAAAGAAAAATTGTCGCAGGAACCGTCGGAAATCGGCGGGAAAAAGATTGAAAAAATAAACAGATTAGACGGCGTGAAATTTGTTTTCACAGACGGAAGCTGGATGCTGATGCGCCCGTCGGGGACGGAGCCGTTAGTCAGAATTTACGCCGAAACTGAAAAGTTACAAGATTTGGAGGTGTTACTTGAACAAGGTCGTAACTACTTATTGGGATAATAATTCGGTGGTTTTAATGCCAGCCGGAAACCGCGCGAAAGCTGCGGAACGCACTGAAACCGCCACTTCACAGTGGTTTGTTTTCGCCATCATTACATCAGTTACTTTTATGCTCTGTTTAGCGATAAACTTACGCGCTTTTTCGGAAATGAACGCAGAAATGCAACAAAATCAGGTTTTAAGCGTTCAACTTGAACAATTGAGTAATGGAAACCTGACTATTCAAGAAGAAATTCATAATTTGAAAACTGACTCGCGCGCGATTGAACGCGAAGCCCGAAAAATCGGGATGAGTCGTCCGAACGAAAAGATTTTAGTGCCGGTTAATTAACTTACGGAGAGTTTTTTTATCAGCACATTATGCCTGCCCGCTAATTATCTGCCTTTTGCCTATCAACTCCGTATTTGCCTACAGATAAAACCATCCGAAAATCGCGGCTTATGTTTCCCGAACGTAAGCCGCACTTCCCTTTTTAATAGTCGTTTTACAGGAGCGAAACTTTCCGTGTTGATGTTTTTCGCACTTTGTAATTACTTTACTCATTCAAACGAGCCACAACTTTTCCCTTGATATATTCTCTTGTAACTGCTCCGAAATGGCGGCTGTCGTTGCTGTCTGCTAAATTATCGCCGACTAAAAAATAATATCCGCGTTCGTTGATTCGCCCGACTCTTTTAACGACTTCGCTATTTTGTTCAACCGGATGCTTGGCAACCACGATGTCGCCGACATTGATTTCGGAATTTCGATTAACCAAAACTATTTCACCATCTTTTAACGTCGGATTCATTGATTTGCCTTCGCAAATATATTTATGCCGATAGCCCAAGAAAATTAAGGCGATTTCGTAAAAATTTGCTTTGGGTAAGTCCTTCACTGTATTTTTTGGAGCAAGACTCTTTCTCAATCAAAAATTATGAAAACATTTTATCATTCGCAAGCCAAATTATCGTTTGACAAATCTTTTTCAATTCTCTAAGTTCAGAATATAGACTTTTATGTAAAGATTCAAAATATGAGTAAATTTCAGCCGAAAAAGAAAAATTGTCGTTGCTGCAAAACACATCGGGTGAGATCCGGCGTAAAATTTCAGTGAAATGAAAACGCTAAAGTTTTAAAAAATCTCGCCGGTCGTGAAAGCTGGAAATATAAACTTCACGACCGACTTTCTTTTTGACGAACAAGGGAAACAAAATGCAAACGGCAGTATTAGAAGCAAATACACCAACGAAAGATCATTCACTCGAGGCAAACATCGGCAACACGCCTTTGATTCGTCTGCGAAGCGTAACGAAAGATTTGCCTGCAAATATTGAGATTTATGCAAAGGCAGAATTTATGAATCCGGGCGGTTCGGTCAAAGACCGCGCAGCTTTGGCGATGATTTTGGCGGGCGAAAAATCTGGCGAACTCAACAAAAATAAAACGATTTTGGACGCGACGAGCGGAAATACGGGAATTGCCTACGCGATGATCGGCGCGGCGCGCGGTTATAAAGTTTGTCTGACTTTGCCGAAAAATGCGGGCGCGGAGCGCAAACAGATTTTGAAACTCTACGGCGCGGAAATCATCGAAACCGACCGGATGAACGGAACGGACGGCGCACAAATTAAAGCGAAAGAATTGGTCGCCGAATTTCCCGACAAATATTTTTATCCCGATCAATACAACAACGAAAATAACTGGAAAGCGCATTACAATACGACTGCGCCGGAAATTTGGGAACAGACAAACGGACGCATCACGCATTTTCTCGCCGGACTCGGAACGACGGGAACTTTCGTCGGAACTTCGCGCCGTTTGAAAAAATTCAACCCGAAAATTCAAGCGATTTCGATGCAGCCCGCGTCGCCTCTGCACGGTTTGGAGGGAATGAAACATCTTGCAACGGCGATTGTGCCGGGAATTTATGACGCGAATATTGCCAATCAAAACGTCGAAGTTACAACTGAAGACGCGCAGAAAATGACGCGGCGTTTGGCGCGTGAAGAAGGTTTATTCGTCGGTGTCAGCGCGGGCGCAAATGTTTTCGCCGCGCTTCTTCTGGCGCGTGAATTAAAAGAAAATGCCGTCATTATCACGATTCTGTGCGACGGCGGCGGCAAATATCTGAGCGAAGATTTTTGGGACGAAGCGTAAATCAGATTTTAGTAATTCTTTTTGTAAAATGATTTATTCAGCGGGTTGGTGTTCAATATACGGAGATGGAGGGGATTTATTTTTCTTGAAAAATATTCGCTCTGGTAAAATTTTTTTCGCTTGTGATGCTTGTGGTTGCGCTTGGAAAGATTCGCCTGATATTGAAGAAAATTGGGAAATTTTGCAACCTATTGATCTTGCGCCTAATGGTTTTTCATTAGCTACAAAGCCCGATATTGAAATTGTCAGTCTTGCTCATCTTATTTTTAGAAACTATTCTGATTATAATTTTTTATTTAACGATAAAGATGGTTTTATTCCATAAATTACAAATCTTTGAAGCATAAAGCTAAATAATTGCCTCCGACATTAATTACATTTGACACATTTCGATTTTATCCTGTAAATTGCGCGACGTGCTATACTGCTAAAGAAAGTAAATAATTATGCCGACACAAACAATAAATCTCGATAAAGTTGAAAAGCAGTTAGCTGAATTGTTGGCGATTGTTGAAGATAATGGCGAAATCATGATTGCTCAAAACGGCAAACCTCTGGCGCGTTTAGAACTTGTTGCACAGCCGAAGAAAAAGAAGCGCATTGCCGGTCTGAATCGCGGGATGATTTGGACGAGCGAGGATTTTGACGCGCCCTTGCCGGATGAGTTTTGGCTTGGAAAAGAATGAATTCGGATTTGCTTTTCGATACGCACAGCTTTATTTAGTGGGCGGACGCTTCCAAAAAACTTTCGCCTGACGCATTAGCCGCGCTCGAAGATGAAAACAATCGTTTATTTTTGAGCGATGTCAGCATTTGGGAAATGCAAATCAAGGTTCAACTTGGCAAGATGAAGTTAAAACTGCCGTTGCCGGATTTGATCGAAAGCCAGAAAACCAACAACGACTTAGAAATTCTGCACATTACAACCGAACATATTTTGGAGTTGGATAAATTGCCTTTTCATCACAGAGACCCGTTTGACCGTTTATTGATAGCACAAAGTATTTTTGAAAATTATGCAATCGTAACTGTAGATTCAGAGTTTACCGCTTATCCGGCAAAGTTACTTTGGTAACGAATAACCATTAAAATCACTTCGACTTGACACACTTTGAGTTTATCCTGTAAATTTCGTTCTAGTTCTTTAAGTAACTTTCAAAATTTTGAAAGCTTAAAAAGTGGCGATTTAAGGTAACTTGCTCCACTTCAAAAAACTGCTAAACGCCGCAAAGAGAATTTTTCAAAAACTCTCGTGCTACAAGGTTTAGCACGAGAGTTTCTTATTTTGTAAAATAATGTTATGATCGATTTTTCGATAAACACAAAACTCGTCCACGCGGGCGAACGTCGGACACAGCCGACTGGAAAGCCGGTTGCCACGCCGCTTTATGCGACGGCGACTTATACTTACGATTCGATGGCGGAAATGGACGCGGCTTTTGCGGGCGAAGGCGGCGATTATATTTATTCGCGTTACGGAAATCCGACGGTTGCGGCACTTGAAGACGCGCTCGCGGCGATTGAAAACGGTAAGGTTGCGGTGGCTTTCGGTTCGGGAATGGCGGCGATTCACGCGGCTTTGTTTGCCTGCGAAATCACGAACGGTTCGATTGTGCTTGCGTCGCAGGATTTATACGGCGCGTCGTATGATTTGCTGAATAAAATTTTCGGCGTTTACGGCGTGAAAACGAAAACTGCCGATTTTAATAATTTGGATGAATTGAAAAATAAAGTTTTAGAATTGAAACCGCGTGTTTTGTTGGCGGAAACGATTTCAAATCCGCTTTTGAAGATTTGCGATATTGAAAAAGTCGCGGAAATCGCACACGACGTGGGCGCGAAATTGATTGTTGACAATACTTTCGCATCGCCTTTTTTATGTCAGCCGCTGACGTTGGGCGCAGATTTTTCGGTTCATTCGGCGACGAAATATCTAAGCGGACACGCCGACGCAACCGGCGGAATTGTCGTTTCAAACGATGAATTTGACCGTCCGATGCTCGACGGAATAAAGAAACTCGTCGGCGGCATTTTGAGTGTTTGGGAAGCGCATCAGATTTTGCGCGGCGTGAAAACGCTCGGTTTGCGGCAGGAAAAACAATGTCGAAACGCCGAAATATTGGTGAAAACGCTGGCGAAAAATGAATTTATAAAAAAGGTTTATTATCCGCTCACTGACGATAAAGAATTGACAAAAAAAGTTTTGCGCGACGATTTCGGCGGCGCGTTGGTTTCGATAAAATTGAAAAACGAGACCAGAGAAGCGGCTTGGAAATTTATGGATTCGTTAAAACTATGCGTTCGCGCCACGAGTTTGGGCGATGTCTATACGCTCGTTTCGCATTCGGCTTCGTCGTCGCACCGCGAACTTTCGCCGAAACGCCGCGCCGATCTTGGGATTTCCGACGGACTCGTGCGAATTTCGGTTGGGATTGAAGACTTGAAAGATATTATTGAAGACATTGAGCAGGCTTTAAGAAAATAATTATCCACAGATAAACACAGATGAAGTCAGATATTTTGAAAAATTTTATCAAATAAAAATTATTTTTCTTATCTGTGTTTATCTGTGGACAAAAAATAATATTATGATTTCGATCAGTGAAGAATTAATCGAGCAAATCAAAAAGCACGGCGAAAAGACTTATCCGCACGAGTGCGGCGGAATGTTAATCGGACATTTTGATGCTGAGAAAGGCAAACAAATCGTCGAACTTTTGCCGATGGAAAATGCGATGGACAAAGCCGAACAGCATAATCGCGTTTTGATTTTGCCGAAAGACGTGCTTCGCGCCGAACGGCAAGCGCGTGAAAAAAAACTCGATGTCGTCGGTTATTATCATTCGCACCCGGACGATAAAGCTGTGCCGTCGCAGTTTGATTTAGAACATGCGCTTCCGGTTTGGTCATATATTATTGTGTCGGTTTTACAAGGCAAAGCGGTTGATGTGCGCTCGTGGCAAATGGAAAATGACCGCTCGAAATTTAATGAAGAAGAAATAAAAAGGGAAGAAATTTAGCCGCAGATAAACGCAGATAATTTAAGAAAGATAAATCAAATGCGAAGCAATCTATAAATTGGAATAAAATCTGCATTTATCTGCGGCTATTAAATGGTTTAAGGAGTAAATTTTATGGCAGTGACAATAGTAATTCCGACACCTTTGCGACAGTTCGCTGGCGGAAAATCCGAAATTGAGGTCGAAGCGACAACGGCGGGCGAAGCGTTGGAAAAATTGACAACGAAACACGCCGAGTTAAAAAAACATCTTTATAACGACGGCGGAAATTTGCGAAATTTCGTTAATGTCTATGTCGGCGATGAAGATATTCGTGATTTGGACGGACTTGAAACGCAAGTTAAAAGCGGCGGCGAAATTTTGATTGTGCCTTCGATTGCGGGCGGAAATCTCGCGGCACAACCTAAAACATCGGAAGAATTGCCGACGCTTTCGACTGAAGAATACGCCAGATATTCGCGGCATTTGATTTTGCCCGAAGTCGGTATGGAAGGACAGAGAAAATTAAAAGCGGCGCGTGTTTTGATGATCGGTACGGGCGGTTTGGGTTCGCCTTTGGGCTTATATTTGGCGGCGGCGGGCATCGGCACAATCGGTTTGGTTGATTTCGATGTCGTTGACGAGTCGAATCTCCAACGCCAAATTATTCACGGCACAAAAGATGTCGGACGACCAAAAATCGAATCGGCGCAAGACCGTTTGAAAGATATCAATCCGAATACAAAAATCGAAGCACACGAAACTCGTCTGACGAGCGGAAATGCGCTTGAATTGTTTAAAGATTTTGATGTCGTCGTTGACGGAACGGACAACTTTCCGACGCGCTATTTGGTTAATGACGCTTGTGTTTTGACCGGAAAGCCGAATGTTTACGGTTCTATTTTCCGTTTTGAAGGACAGGCGAGTGTTTTTTGGGCGGAAAAAGGCGCGTGTTACAGATGTTTGTATCCTGAACCGCCGCCGCCGGGACTTGTTCCGAGCTGCGCGGAAGGCGGAGTTTTGGGCGTTTTGCCCGGAATTGTCGGCACGATTCAGGCGAATGAAGTCTTAAAAGTTATTTTGGGCGCGGAAGGAATTTTATTAAATCGGCTTTTGCTTTTCGATGCGTGGAAAATGAAATTCCGCGAATTGAAACTCAAGAAAAATCCCGATTGCCCGATTTGCGGCGACAATCCGACGATCAAGGAATTGATTGATTATGAAGCATTTTGCGGTTTAAATTTGCCGACTGAAACTCCCGTTTTAGAAGAAATTACAGTAACGGAATTAAACGATTTGATAAAAAATAACAGCGAAGTTCAGATTATTGATGTGCGCGAACCGCACGAATTTGAAATTGCCAAAATTCCGAATACAAAACTTATTCCGCTCGCGCAAGTTGTCAATCGCGCTAAGGAAATTGACCAATCGCGTACGGCAATTATTCACTGCAAAGCCGGCGGACGCAGCGCGAAAGCAATTCAAGCGTTGCAGGAAAACGGTTATAAAGGCAAATTATTGAATTTGAAAGGTGGAATTACGGCTTGGTCGGACGAAATTGATTCGAGCGTTCCCAAATATTAATTTAACGAACAGTATAAAATATAAATTTCCGCTCTCAAATTACGAATGAGAGCGGATTTTTTTCATACTCAAATCCGAATTCACATAATCCGCTGCAAATGGCATAATTTATTAGCGATGAACGATTACCGAATTTTTTATTCACCTTATTATTATGCCGAAATCGGCGAAAATCACGTTTTTCCGATAAAGAAATTTGAACTTGTGCGCGATAAACTTCTCGCCGAAGGAACTTTGCGAGAAAATGAAATTATTGAGCCGCAACCGGCGAAAATCGAAGATTTGTTGCTCGTTCACACGGAAGATTACATAACGCATCTGCGCGCCGGAACGCTTGATAAAAAAGAAGTTCGACGGCTCGGTTTGCCTTGGTCTGAATCGCTCGTTCGGCGAACATTTCTTGCAGTTTCGGGAACGATCAACGCTTCACTTCACGCGCTCGAAACCGGAATTGCGTCAAACCTCGCGGGCGGAACGCATCATTCTTTTCCTGATCGCGGCGAAGGTTTTTGCGTTCTAAATGATGTTGCCGTTGCGATTAGAGTTTTGCAGCGCGAAAATCTGGCAAGCAGATTTTTGATTATTGACTGCGACGTTCATCAAGGCAACGGCACGGCGTTTATTTTTCAAAACGAAGAAGAAATTTTTACATTTTCGATGCACGGCGAGAAAAATTATCCGCTGTTTAAGGAAAAATCCAATCTCGACATCGAATTGCGCGACGGAACTTCCGACGCGGAATATCTCGAAACCTTGAGCGAAGCACTGCCGCGAATTTTTATGCACGATCCCGATATTGTTTTTTATCTCGGCGGCGCAGACCCGTTTGAAAAAGACAAACTCGGACGGCTTAAACTTACGATGGAAGGTTTGATGAAACGCGACGAAATGGTCTTGGAATTTGCCAAACAACGCGAAGTGCCGATTGTTACGGTAATGTCGGGCGGTTATGCGAAAGACATAAACGACACGGTTGAAATCCATTCAAACACAATTCGCGCGGTGAAAAAAGTTTTCGGTCAATCGCAGAGTCAGAATGCTTTCGCCTAAATGTTTTGCCGGATTATTTTGCATTTGCAGATTCTTCGACGGTTTTGTCCAAACGATTTTTGACCGTCAAATCATAGCCGACAAATTTTTGTGTTAACTTGCCGTTGCGGTCAAAAACGGCAGTTTGCGGAATTTCGTCTCGAGTCGCAAAAACAAACTGCATTAAGGCATCTTCGGGAGTTGCCAAAACGTAATTTATCTTCAATTTTTCGGCAAACGCGGGAATTTTCGGACGATCATCTTCGCCGCCGACATTTAATCCGACGATCTGCATATTCTCTGCGCCGTATTTTGCTTGTAGTTCATTCAAATGTGGGATTTCCTCCAAACACGGCGGGCAGTAAGTTGCCCAAAAATCCAACACGACGACTTTTCCCTGCAAATCTTTGAGTTTTTGCTCTTTGCCATCGAGCGTCGTCCAACTCATTTCGCCCAACGGTTTCGACGGCGGCAGCGGCACATTTGTCTGCGGAACGCTGTTAATTGAAACGGGTTTGTTGGAAACGGAAACCGGCGCGGCTGCCGGACGACACGCTAAAGCAAGTAAAAAGTAAAAAGTAAAAAGTAAAAAGTAAAAATATCTCATAGAAAGTTATTGTTAAATGTTAAATCGTAAATTGTAGAATGTAAATCTTTAACCGTTTGTTCTTCATTTACCATTTACCATTTACCATTTACCATTAAACCTGTGAGTTTTTATCCGCCGAAAATTAACGAAAGGTTTCAACATCCGCGAAATGTCGGGAAATTGTCCGATGCAAATGCTGTCGGAACGAGCGCGAGTTTTATTTGCGGCGCGTTTGTGCGCGTATTTTTGCGGGTTGAATTGAAAACGAAGGAAATTCTCGAAGCAAAATTTAAGTCAAACGCTTGCGGATTTGCGATCGCGGCGGCGGATGTTTTAACGGAAAAAATCGTCGGAAAACGATTAATTGAAATTCACAAATTAGACAGGAAAATTTTGCAGTTGCAAGTTGAAGAAGAACTCGGAAAATTTTCGGCGCGTCGCGTGCATTGTCTGCTGTTGTGTTTGGACGCGATGCAAGCGGCGTTTGCTGATTTTCGCGCTTTTCAGATTGAAGAATTTACGGGCGAAAAAGCTCTGATTTGCACTTGTTTCGGTGTTTCGGAGGAAACTATCGAGAATGTAATTAAGAAAAATTCGCTTGAAACCGTCGAAGAAGTTTCCGAAATTTGCAGCGCGGGCAGCGGCTGCGGTTCGTGTCAGCCTTTGATTCAGGAAATTCTGGATGTTTTACACGAAGAAAATTATGTTATAATCGAAAACTATTGACCGCAACAAAAGCGGCAAAATTAAATTTTTTGGAGAAAATAAGAGCAGTTTTTCAAAAGAAAATCTTTATCTGCTAACTAATACTCAAATAATGGACGACCCTGCCAGTAGTTTTTTACTTTTACTTCAAGTCGGCGAAACGACTGCATCAATCTCATTGACTGAAATATTTATCGAATTTCTTTTAATTTTTTTTATCGTCGGACTAAACGCATTTTTTGTCGCATCGGAATTTGCGCTGGTTTCCGTGCGTAAACCGCGCGTCGAAACACGCGCCGAAGAAGGCGGCAAAAGCGCAAAAGCGGCGTTGCGTCTTCTCAATAATCCGACGCGATTTATTTCCGCCGTTCAGCTTGGCGTAACACTCGCTTCGCTCGCTCTCGGTTGGATTGGCGAACCGACAGTTGCCAGAATTCTCGAACCTTTGGCTGAAAGAATTGCCAGCGAAGGCACTGCCGGATACATTGCACACGGGGCGGCGATTGTTATTTCATTCAGTATTATTACTTTTCTGCACGTTGTTTTGGGCGAACTCGTGCCGAAAATGTTCGCGCTCGAAAAAGCGGAAACTTTCGCGTTGTTTGCTTCGCGTCCTCTGGAGTTGTTTGCAAAAGTTTTTTCGCCGATACTTTGGGTTTTGAACAAAGCGGGCGGCGCAATCGGTAAGATTCTCGGTTTAACTTCGTCGCTCGACCACGCTTCGATTTACACGGAAGAAGAGATTCGCCAGCTTGTCAAACTTTCGCAGGAAAGCGGACATTTAAACGAAGAAGAGCGCAATCTCATTGATCAGGTTTTTGAATTTTCCGAAACCACCGTCCGCGAAGCGATGATTCCGCGCACGGAAATCGTGGCGATTTCGGCGGACTCGACGCTCGAACAAATCGCCAAAGCGTTTCGTGAACACGGATATTCGCGTCTTCCGGTTTACGGCGAATCGCTCGACGATGTGCGCGGCGTACTGCACGGCAAAGATATTATGCAGTATCTGCTCGTCAAACCGCGAATTTTTAAACTTGAAAGGGTTTTGAAAAAGCCTTTTTACGTAGTTGACACGGCGCGGCTCGAAGACGTTCTGCGCCAGATGCAGAACGAAAAATTTCACTTTGGCTTTGTCGTTGATGAACACGGCGGCGTAGAAGGAATCATCACGCTCGAAGACCTTTTGGAAGAAATCGTCGGCGAAATTTCCGACGAACACGACGACGAAGTTTATGAACAAATCAGCATAGAGCCGGATGGAAGTTTTATGCTCGACGGCGGACTCGCCATCAAAGACGTGAACCGAAAACTTAATTTAAATTTGCCTGTTTCCGAAAGCTACACTACGGTTGCCGGATTTTTGATGTCGGAAGCGGGACAAATTTTAGAAGAAGGCGAAAGCGTCCGTTTTAACGGTCATAGTTTTAAAGTTGAAAGAGTTGATAAAAGGCGGATTTTGAAGGTTCGGATGGAGAAGAATTAGACCGTTTCAGCAAAGTTGAAATTGAACATCTCGCTGAAGCCAATGCGGATCATTTTATAAAAACTCTTATCAGGTTGATATTTGTTTCGAGAAATCAAGTGAGTAACTAATTCCATTTGGTAATGGTCGGATTTTTCGACATAACTCATTCCGATCTTTTCTAAAACGCGAAGCGAAGCGAGGTTTTTCGGTGAAGTTGCGGCAAACACTTGATCCCAATTCATTTCTTCAAACCAAAATCTCAGACAAGCTTTCGCCGCTTCGGTTGCAAACCCTTTTAACCAAAATTTTTTCAAAAAAGCGAAAACTATTTCAACCTGCGGCATATTGTCAAAATATTGAAATCCGCAATAACCGACTATTTCGCCGGTCTTTTTTTCTGTTACACACCGTAAACCGAATCCTCTCCCTTTCCAGCGGCTGACAAAATTTTTTAGAGTAGTTCTTAGCTGTTCATGAGTTCGCTTATTTTCAACAGAAAAATATTTTTGCACATCGGCATCGCTGAAAAGACAATAAATCGTGTCTAAATCTTCGGCTCTAATTCTTAGCAAAAGCCGTTCGGTTTCAATTACCGGATAAACTGTCTGCTCTTTAGGGGTTTGCGTTTTCATATTTTATTTTGGGTCAAGACTAGATAAGATCATTATCATTACAAATTTTCAAAAGCAAAGCGTAGAGATTTTCTTTTCTGTAATTGAATCGAAACTCACACTCTTTCAAGTGAAAATAAAAACTGTTTTTTGACAATCCGCGAAACT
>JBBSIE010000003.1:0-80163 GCA_038232235.1 Pyrinomonadales bacterium
AACTTTCGGCTGGTTAATATGGAATCGCCGATTGGTCAAAGACTACGAAGAAAAGGTCGAAGTTTCCAGAGCTTTTATCCATTTGGCAATGATTCGTTTGATGCTTAGACAATTGGCTTCCTGAAAAATTAAACAGACTCTAACATTGAAGAACAATATTTCAATAAAAAGAGGCTTCGCTGATTTTTGAGTGAAGCCTTTTTTAGCTAAATCGGCAGTAACTCTTAAATTATCGGTAACAATTAAGCATCGGCTCACACCGATGCTTTCGATTTATTGCACAATAGTAAAATGATTAAAATTCTTTTGTTGTTTAATCATTAAAACATTATCTATTGCGAGCGAAATGAGGTTGACAAAGCCTGAAAATTCGGTGTATTATACCTTTTCCTAAAAGGATGTCCGATAAATTTATTATTAACCTGTAAATCCTTATGGATAAATTTAGAAAATATGCGCTAAATAAAATCCCATTGAGGATGCATCCTTACAATTTTGTTTTTTGACTCACCATCTTAAATAAGAAAATTACCAACGTTTCCGGGTTAATATTAAACCTTTTTCTGTAATTATAAGACAGATTTGATTTTTGTGTGTTTTTCTGTGTTTACGAATAAATTAAAAAATAAGAGGATTTCTATGTATTTTATCAACTCCTGCAAAAAGTCTAACTTTTCGCTTCTCCTTTTTTTCGTTGTATTGGTTTCTATTGTTTCATCAACATTTGGAACAATCAGTTCATCGGCAAACTCTGACGATAATCAGCAGACTCAACAAAATACTTTGTTATCAAGTAATTTGCAAAGTACTGACATAATAGACTTTTCTGCAAAAGACAGCCGATTCTTGTTCACAAACAACTCCGGCTCTTACAACGGAAAACAGGCAAATCTGCTTTTTGAAACGGCGGCGACCTTTACGGTTACGAATCTCAATGATGCCGGTGCAGGCAGTTTGCGTAAAGCTATTGCCGATGCCAAAGCCGCCGACGGAAACGATGTTATTACGTTTGATCCTACATTAAGCGGAACTATTGTTTTAACCGACGAACTTTTGATAGATTCAAATATCTCAATTGCCAAACCGGGAACGGGAACAATAACCATTAGTGGAAATAATGTTTCCCGTATTTTTAATATTGCGGCAGGCACATTCGTATCAATTGATAATCTAATAATAATTAACGGAAAGGTCGAAGGTTCGGGCGGAGGTATTTTGAATGCGGGAACGCTCAATTTAACAAACAGCACAGTCAGCGATAATACGGCGACTTATACAGGCACAACCAACGGAAATGCCGGCGGCGGAGGTATTTTTAATACGGGACTGCTCAATCTTCAAACCTCGACGATAAAAAATAACACTGCTCTTTATTCAGCGACTGCCGACGGCAGCGTTGGCGGCGGCGGAATATCCAACAGCGGCACGCTGACTTTAACAAATTCAACAGTCAAAAATAACACCGCGCAGGTAATCAATCTGGGAACGGCAAGCGGCGGCGGAATATTAAACAGCGGCACGACGACTTTAACAAATTCAACAATCAGCAATAACAACGCTCTGGGCAAACCGACCGCGTACGGCGGCGGCATCTCCAATAACGGAACATTAAACATCAGCAATTCAACTATTGGTGTAAATACGGCATCGGCGGGTTTCGCGGCAAATAGTTCTCCGACATCTGACGGCGGCGGAATTTGGAACAGTGCAAGCGGTATATTGACTATTGGAAATTCGACCATCGGTTTCAACAAGGTCAGCGGAATGGTCGCAGACGGCGGCGGAATTTTCAACACGACGGGCGGAACGGTGATGATCGGCAACACGATTGTCAGCGATAATGCCGTCATCAGTAACGGCACAACCGTCGTCCGTGATGTTTCAGGCGCGGTAACGTCTCAAGGCACTAATTTAATCAGCAATTCGACGGGCAGCACTGGCTGGATTGCGTCTGACAAACTTAATGTACCGGCACTGCTGACTCCGTTGGGAAATTACGGCGGACCGACGCAGACTTTCGGTATTTTGCAAACCAGTCCGGCTTTCAATGCGGGAAATAACGCCAATGCGCCGCCGACGGATCAGCGCGGTGCAACGCGAATTGTCGGCGGAACGATTGACATCGGATCGTTTGAGAATGATCCGACGGGCGTTTTGACGATGATTCCCAACGGAGCGGTTGGTACGGCATACAATCAATCTCTGCCTTTATCCGAAACTTCGACATTGACTTTTGCGTTGAACAGCGGATCATTGCCCCCGGGACTGAGTTTGTCGTCAAGCGGAGTTATTACCGGAACACCGACAACCGGCGGGACATATAATTTCTCGGTTGCAATAACGGATTCAAACGGTCTAGTCAATTTTCAAAACTATGTGATTGTTATCGGCTGCACTTTCTCACTTGCCCCGACAAGTCAAACTTTTACAAGCGTGGGCGGCACCGGCACGGTTAATGTCATAACCCAAAACGGATGCTTCTATAATGTTTTCAGCAACAATTCAGATTTTATAACCGTTACGTCCGGCACTACCGGATCAGGATCCGGAACGGTTACTTATACGGTTGCTCCCAATGGTGGACCGGCGCGGAGTGGAGCTATAACCATTGCCGACATACAATTCATAGTTAATCAAGAGGCGGGCTGCGTATTTACGCTGTCGCCGACCAGTTCGACATTTACGCCCGCCGGAGGCACCGGAAGTTTCAATATAACTACTCCAAACTCCCAATGTTCGTACGCGGCAGTGTCGAATGATTCGTGGATTACGATTACTAACGGTTCAGGCACAGGCAGCGGTATGGTAGGTTTCACAGTTGCGGCGAACAACGGACCGGCGCGAAGCGGAACGATAACCGTCGGAGACAAAACATATACGGTCAATCAATCTTCCGGTTGTTCGTATGTAATCAGTCCGACAAGCGCAAGTTTTGCAGCCGGCGGCGGAAACAGAAGTTTCACCATTACAACCACGGCAATCTGCACTTGGACGGCAGTCAGCAATGTGTCGTGGATCACTATTAATTCCGGCGGCAGCGGTTCCGGTGATGGGACAATTTCATTTACAGTCGCCGCCAATACAGGAGATGTACGCACCGGAACAATTACCGTCGGCGGACAAACATTTACTGTTAATCAAGACGGAGGTTGTACTTATTCACTTTCGGCAACAGGCGCGAACTTTACCGAAACCGGAGGTATGGGCAGCGTTAATGTCGTAGCCGGAACCGGCTGTACGTGGACGGCTGTCAGTAATGTTCCGTGGATTACAATAACAAGCGGCGCAAGCGGTACGGGCAACGGAACAGTTAATTTCATTGTTGCCGCCAACTCAGGCGCATCTCGAACCGGAACTTTAACAATCGCCGGACAAACTTTCACGGTTACTCAAGCAGGTTGTGATTATGTTCTTCCTCCAACCGGAACAGCCTTTTCAGCGGCGGGCGGAAGCGGAAGTTTTAATGTTACGGCTACTGCCGGATGCGCTTATACCGCGGTCAGCAACGCGCCGTGGATCACAATTGTTGCAGGCTCAGGAACCGGAAGCGGTACGGTTACTTTCACCGTTGAGGCTAATGTCGGACCGCAAAGAACGGGAACAATAACCGTGGGTGGACAAACTTTTACGATTAATCAAGCCGGCGGATGTTCTTATTCAATTTTCCCGACAAGCGTTAATATTGCCGGGACTGCCGTAACGGGAAGTTTCAATCTGAATGTCGGCGGCGGATGTCAGTGGACTGTCGTCAGTAATGCACCGTGGATCACAATTACATCGCCAGCCAGCGGAAACGGCAGCAGTTTAATTACTTTCTCCGCACAAGCTAACACCGGAGCGGCAAGAACGGGAACGATTACCGTCGGCGGACAAACATTTACCGTAAATCAAGCCGCCGCCGGAACTGTTGCCACTCGTCCCCGATTTGACTTTGACGGCGACGGTAAATCTGATATTTCCGTCTTTCGTCCCAACGGCGGCATCTGGTATCTGCTAAATTCGCAGTCGGGATTTACCGCCGCACAGTTTGGCGTTGCAGCCGATAAAATCGTTCCTGCTGATTACGACGGCGACGGCAAAACCGACTTGGCGGTTTATCGCTCCGGCACGTGGTATCTCCAACGCTCGTCTGCCGGTTTTACAGGCATCGCTTTCGGTGAGGCGAATGATATTCCGCAGCCGGCTGATTTTGACGGCGACGGCAAAGCCGAACTCGTTGTCTGGCGACCTTCAAACGGCGTTTGGTATGTTTTTAATCTGGCAACAAATCAATTTACAGCATTTCAGTTCGGTTCTTCGGCTGATAAACCCGTCGCCTCTGATTACGACGGCGACGGCAAGGCTGATTATGCCGTGTTCCGTCCGTCAAGCGGAACTTGGTATTTGCAAAGAAGTCAGGCGGGATTCACCGGAATTCAGTTTGGCGATGCAAATGACAAACCCGTTCCGGCAGATTATGACGGCGATGGGAAAACTGATATTGCCGTGTTCAGACCTTCAAACAGCGTGTGGTATTTGCAAAGAAGCACACAAGGATTTACGGGAGTGCAGTTTGGTTTACCAACGGATTTACCAGTTCCTGCTGATTACGACGGCGACGGCAAAGCGGACATTGCTGTTTACAGAAGCGGCGTGTGGTATTTACAGCAGACGACGGCGGGATTTACGGGCGTGCAGTTTGGCGAAGCGACGGACAAACCAATTCCCAATGCTTTTGTGCCGTAATATTTAATCAGATTTGAGCGAAATTTTCTGCTAAAATAATTGTTGCCGATAGATAAATGTATGGATATTTTTCTTATCCGATCATTTATTTATCGGCTTTTTCCTTTTCACGGCTTGACTAAAAAAAATTATTTAATCTAACCTTATAAACTGAATTGAATTATTTTAGAAAACTTTGCGCGAAGTAGTATCTAAAACAAATCGCGCCCAAAAAGATGAGCAAAATATTATTATTTGTAATCGGTGCGGTTTTAGGCTTAATCATCGGCGGCGTTTTGGTTTTATATTTTTTCGGTGGTGCGCCGCGAGCCGCCGCAGTTCCGGGAAATCCGATTCAACCGCCGGACGCGGGCGGTTCCCCGAACGGAACGGCGACCGTCGTGTTGAATCAACAATTTTTCGATACGATTTTAGGAACGATCTTCCGCGATATGAACGCGCCTGCTTTTCCGCTGAATCTGACCGGACAAAATACTTACCAATCCGGCATACATCCTGAGAAAATAGCGTTTCAGCAAAACGGCGGATGCGACGGTAAAATCACACTTTTGCCCGAAGGCAGCGGCGTTAAAACGGGCGTTCGATTGGAAAACGGTAAAATCACCGCGCCGTTGGCATTTCAGGGCAGCACTTTGCTTTTCGGAAATTGTGTAAATTTTACAGGCTGGGCGCAGGCGGATTTCAATTTGCGGTATGACGAAACACAGCAAACCGTCTTCGGACAAATTGACGTTCAGACAATCAATCTCGACGGCATCACGCCGCTTCTGAGCGGAGTCGTTACGCCGATTGTCCAGACGACGCTTAACAACCGCGTCAATCCGGTAACGATTTTGCGCGGTCAGCAACTCGCTTTGAATCTGCCGATTTCCGCCACAGACGGAACGCTCAATGCGAAAGTCAAAGACATTCGTGCCGATATAAAAGAAAATGCGTTGAATTTTTACGTAATCTATGATTTCGCCGGAACAAAAGGCATTCAGCCGGCGCAATAATTATTTGTCTTTTTGCAGTAATTTTGTAGTTTCTTCGGTTACGCTTGTTCCGACCAAATCGTTTGTATCGCGCCAATTTCCCTGCATCGGCGGAATATAGACGGAATCCGAAAATGTTTCCTGCGGAGGCAGGGCTTTTGTTTTCTTTTTCGTGCCGAACAATTTTTTCGTGCCGCTCTGTGTATTATCTTCAAGAGTCGTTCCGACTATTTTGTTGGATTCAAATATTGCCGCATAAATTATTCGCAATAAGCCGCCCCAAAAAGTTAAAATTGCGGTAAGTATGACCAAAGTCGGTCTTATACCGAGTGCAATTGATAAAATTGTAATCAGCGGCACAATAATCAAGCCTAAAAGCATTAATTTCCCGCCGCGCTTCATTCCTTTTTGGCGCGGCGTTTCTAATTCGGAATCAGGCGGCATCAATTGCGGAAACATTCCATTGTTAGCAAGCAATTGTGAAACGCCGCTCATCGGAAAACCGCAGCACGAACAAAAGCGCGTGTCTTCTGAAACTTGTTCCTGACTACATTGCGGACAGAACATAAAAATCTCCCTAATTTTCATCCATCTCATTATTCAACAATTTGGTGGTTTCTTCCGTTACGCTGTTCGGATGAACCAAATCGCCCGTATTCGCCGCTTTCCACGAATTAACCGGCGGAATGTAACTCTGCGCGGGCTGAGTTTGCTGCGGCGGAAGCGCGGTTTGATTTGCTTCCTGTATATTTTTGACCGGAGAATTTGAAATACTATTTTGAGGAATATCAAATTTCGTCGGCTCTTTTTTCAAAACAAGAAAAGAAGCGACCATTATTATTAACGATCCCATCGTGCCGATTATCGCAAAAATCCCCGCCATATTATCAAGGTCTGCGATACCGGATAAAGGCGTTAAAATCAGAACGAAAATCATAAACCAAAAAAGCGAAAAAATTAAACCGTTCCGTCGGCTGAAAAGAGTTTTCGATTTATAAAGTTCGGCTAATTGCGGCAGAAAACCGCCGTGCGCGAGAATTTCCGAAATCAAGCCGAGCGGAAAACCGCACCGCGAACAAAATTTTATTTCCTGTGTAACCTGCTGTTGACCGCAATTTGGACAGAACATTTTTTTCTCCGATTATAAATCTGTTTAAGTTTCAAACTTTAACGCATTTTTGCAGTAATTTGTTCAAATTTCAAATATTTAAAATTAAACATTCGGCAGTTTTGCGTCGGAAAACATTTGGAAAACGGCAAAAGCACGACCTTGAAAATGTTCCGCCCGCGCGACTGTTTCAAGCAGAATCGCAAAAATTGATTTCAACTTCTCCGGCGCGGGAATTTCTTTTTTCAAATCTTCGTCGGACGTGAAAAATGCAAAACCTTTTCGCCGTGTTTCTTCGACTTCGGCGAGATATTCCAAAATTTTATTGTTCGTTGAAAGTTCTTCCGGCAACGTCCATTCAAACGGATCGTCCCAAAGTCTGCTGGTAATTCCGCCGAAAGTTTGTTCAACCGCGCCTGCGCTTCGCAAAATGTATTCGCCGCAGGAAAACTGCACAAAATCGTATTTCATTTCGCGCGGTTTCCAAAAAAGTTTATCGTTCGGAATTTTTTGGACGAATCGGCAGGAACGATGTTGAAGTTTGATAAATTGTTCGCTAAATTGATTTACTAAAATTTTCATCGTTTTTTTTCAAATTCCGCCCGCACATCCGCGAAACCTTTGCCGACTAAATTTTCGCCCTTAAAAAACTTATTGTTTGAAACTTCCCTGATGACAAACGGCGGAATCTCAAAATTTTTCATTTCCTGAATATCGTCAAAAATAACCTTTGCCAAATTCAAACCCCAAAGATCGCCCAAAAAAACATCAAATTCGATTTGTCTGCCGCCGAATTCGTGGAAATAGCGATTTTTGCGGATTTCATTGCTTTCAACTCTTTCATTTTGCCGAATGTGTCTGCCTTCAAACTGTTCAAAAACGGCGTGTTCGGCTTCGTTCAGATGAATTTCCGAAACTTTCCACTGCGTCAAATCTCCGAGCGGAAAGCGTTGTTCCAAAATCCACGTCCATTCATTCGTCTGCGGCACACGAATCGTGCGAAGCCGAAGCCGCGTATTTTTGATATAATTGTCGAAAATCTGCAAATGATTGCTCGCCCGCGTCAAAGGTTCGGGCAAATCCCGAATCAAAAAGACGCGGCGCAGTTCGGTTTGATAAGTTTTATTTAACATCGCTTCCTTGTTTTTTTATTCAATTGTTTTATACTTTTTTATTTCCGATTTCAATTATCTAAGAGGTGAATAAATACAAATGCGTTTTAAAATTACATTTTTGACAATAGTTATAACAATTTTTTTGATCGGCTGCACAAAAACGGAAGTTCCCGATACAGCCAATACGTTCAATAAAAACACCAACACAACAATAGCCAACACGAATAACCCGCTTTCGACCACAGCCACACCGGAAGCGGCGACGACCAACAACGCGCCGACGCTTTCGCCGGTTGTCAAAGCGTATTACGAAGCGTTAAAAAACAACGATGATGCGGCATTGCGAAAAGTTTTTTCGCAGGACACTTTGAAATCGCTGGAAGCAGATATGAAAGAGGAAAATCAAAAGTCGCTGGTCAAATTTATCACTGAACTCGAACCCGTTCCCGATAAACCGTTTGAAGTGCGAAACGAAAAAATCGAAGGCGATACGGCAATCGCCGAAATGCGCGGCGGAAGCTATCCGAACGGCATTGATCTCAAATTTGTCAAAGAAAACGGCGAATGGAAAATGACCAATGAAAGTCCCGAATTTCAATCGGTTAAGCAATCGGCGGCGAATTCCAATGCGAGCAAATAAAATAATCAGACCGAGGCGACAAATTATTTCGTGATGTTTAAAGCGACCGCTTCCGCCGCCTTGATGCCGTCAATTCCGGCTGACAAAATTCCGCCCGCGTAACCCGCACCTTCGCCCGCTGGGAAAAGCCCGTCCGTATTTAAACTTTGCCCGTCCGCGCGGCGTTTTATGCGAATCGGCGACGACGTGCGCGTTTCGATGCCGGTCAGAAGCGCGTCGTGCATCGCAAAACCTTTTATCTGCTTATCAAAAGCCGGAATCGCTTCCCGAATCGCGTCAATCGCAAACTTCGGCAGTGCTTCGCTCAAATCAGTCAGACTAATTCCCGGCGTGTAAGATGGCTTGACCGCACCGAGTTCTTTTGAGGCACGTCCGGCGAGAAAATCACCGACAAGCTGTCCCGGCGCATTATAATTTTCGCCGCCCAACTTAAATGCTTCTTCTTCCAATCTGCGCTGAAATTCGATTCCGGCGAGGGCGTTTTCCGGGTAATCTTTTTCGGGCGTGATGCCGACGACAATGGCACTGTTCGCATTTTTTTCACTGCGCGAATACTGCGACATTCCGTTGGTAACGAGTTTTCCTTCTTCCGATGCCGCTGCGACGACCATTCCGCCCGGACACATACAAAAGCTGTACACCGAACGCCCGTTTTTGCAGTGATGCACGAGTTTGTAATCAGCCGCGCCGAGCAGTTTGTTGCCTGCAAATTCTCCGAAACGACATTCGTCAATCAAATTTTGCGGATGCTCGATGCGAAAACCGATGGAAAACGGTTTCGGTTCGATATACACGCCGCGCTCGAAAAGCATCTGAAAAGTGTCCCGCGCACTGTGTCCGACGGCAAGAACGACGTGCGAACTTTCGATAAATTCACCGTTCGCTAATGTTACGCCGCGCACTTGATTATTTTGGATTTCCAAACTTTCGACGCGGCTTTGAAACCGAATTTCGCCGCCCAAACTTTCAATAACGGAGCGCATATTTTCGACGATTTTGATGAGTTTATAAGTTCCGATGTGCGGTTTGTTGACAAACAGAATTTCCGCGTTCGCGCCTGCTTCGACGAGTTCAATTAAAACTTTGCGACCGAGATATTTGGAATCTTTAACCTGCGAATAAAGTTTGCCGTCAGAAAATGTCCCCGCGCCGCCTTCGCCGAACTGCGCGTTCGATTCGGGATTCAAAGTGCCGTGCCGCCAAAAACCAAACGTATCCGCGCTGCGTTCACGGACAGATTTTCCGCGTTCCAAAATAATCGGGCGAAAACCCATTTTTGCCAGCATCAATCCGGCAAATAATCCGCAAGGTCCCGTGCCGATGACAATCGGACGAATTTTCAAATTTTTGGGCGCGTGTGCGACAAGTTTGTAAGTCGTATCGGGAGTTTTGCAAATGTGCGGGTCTTTTTGAAATTGTGTGAGAATTTGCGCGTCTTTCGTCGTTTCGACATCAACAATATAAACAAAAACAATCGCGCTTTTTTTTCGCGCATCGTAACTGCGCTTGAAGATCGTAAAGTTTATCAATTCGCCGCCGGAAATTTGCAGTTTATTGAGAATCGCGCTGCGAAGCGCATCTTCCGCGTGACCGAGCGGGAGTTTTATTTCGGAGATTCTGAGCATAATCAAATTATCGTCGTCACGATTTCCCGAATGCTGCGCTGCAAATCGCGGTCGTCGGTGATCGGCGCGACGAGCGCGACTTCTGCCGCGTCAACCGGCGCGATTCCCTGCGCGATCATTTGTGCCGCGTAAATTAAGAGCCGTGTTGAAACGCCTTCTTCTAAACCGTGTCCGCGCAGATTTCGCACTTTTTGACCGATTTTCACTAAATCCTGCGCCGTGTTTAATTCGATGTTGCCTTCTTTGGCGACGATTTCGGCTTCGGCTTCGGCGTTCGGGTAATCAAATTCCATCGCCACAAACCGCTGGCGCGTGGACTGTTTCAAATCCTTTAAAATTGACTGATAACCCGGATTATACGACACGACGAGCATAAATTCCGGCGGTGCTTCGATGACCGTGCCGCGTTTTTCAATCGGCAGACGGCGGCGGTCGTCGGTCAGTGGATGAATAATGACGACCGTATCTTTTCTGGCTTCGACCACTTCGTCCAGATAACAAATCGCGCCGCTTCTGACGGCGGTCGTCAGCGGTCCGTCGTGCCAGACGGTTTCGTCGCCTTCGAGCAAAAATCTACCGACCAAATCCGTCGAAGACAAATCTTCGTGACACGCGACGGTAATCAGCGGTCGATTCATCTGATACGCCATATATTCGACAAATCTGGTTTTCCCGCACCCGGTCGGACCTTTCAGCATCACGGGCAATTTCGCCGCGTAAGCCGCTTCAAAAAGCCCGACTTCCTGACCGACGGGTAAATAGTAAGGTTCGTTTTCAACTCTGTATTTTTCGACTGCTAATTCCATAAATAATTATTTTTCAACTGTATAAATGCAAATAATAATCTTAACATTCACGCGAAATTGATAGCAAATAAGCGATTTTTAAAATACTGAAGCCCGCACGAAGTAACAGATTTTTCATTGATGCCCTTACTTCGCGCGGACTTCTGCAAAATCGAATGCAATTATTTTCGACCGGGAATCATCCGCATCACACGATTTATTATGTCCCGCGCTTCTTTAACGCGAAATAATGCCGCGATTAGAAAATAAGTGATGCCGTAGGGCGTGGCGACGAGAAGCGCGATTAAGATCGGGTGCAGCGCAGAACCGATTGCCAGTTTGACTGCCCAGCCGATGCCCGCGCCGATGATCGCCGCCGTCCAGAGTTTTGCCGTAAAAATCAGCGGCAGCCCGGTTTTGCCGATTTTGCCGTTGAGCGCACGGCGCAGCAACAGAAATTCGACCCAACCCGCGATGCCCGCCGTCAGCGTCAATCCGACTGTACCCCATTGTATTTCGAGTCCGAGCAGCGGCGGCACATAAATCGCCGCAGAATAGCCGAGAATTATCGTCAACACGACTCTGATAATCGCAAATCTGAGCGGTGTGCGCGTGTCTTTAATGGCATAGAAAGTCGAAGAATAAAGCCGTCCGAGCGTCGAAGCCATCAACCCGACCGACGCGCCGGCGAGTGTTCCCCAAACGAACATCACGTCGCGGTCGCCAAATTTTCCGACTTTGTAAACCGAAGCCGCCAGCACGTCGCCGAATGCCAGAAATGCCATTGACGACGGCACGATAAAAACCGCGATGCGCTTTAATCCGGCATCAAGTCGGGCGCGAAGCTGCGATGAAACTTCCACATCGTCGCCGAGCGCACTCGCCATTGCGGGCAGTTCCGCCGCCGAAATGGACATTCCGAACAGGCTGACCGGCAGCGTGTAAAGGCTCTGCGTGTACTGCAAAAGCGCGGTCGGACCGTCGCCGAGAAAACTCGCAATTATCGCATCAACATACGCGCTGATCTGCACTACGCCGCGACTGAAAAAGACCGGAAAAAAGTTTCGCACGACCGTGCGGACGTTCACCGACGAAAAATCGAAAATTAATTGAATGCGTTTGATTAACACAAAAACGGTCGGAAGCTGAACGGCAAATTGCAGCGCACTGCCGACGACCGAACCCCACGCCGTAATCGCGGCAAGATTGCTTTGCGCGACGCGATTTCCGTATATTACCATCGCCGCGATAATGGCGCAGTTCCAGATGACGGGCGCGGTGTAAGAAAGAAAAAATTTGCGGTGGCTGTTGAGAATGCCGAGACACCAAGCCGACATCACAAGCAATCCTGCGCCGGGAAAAAGGATTTTGACCAGTTGAATCGTCAATTCGCGCTTTTCGCCTTCAAAACCGGGCGCGATAAAGCCGATCAGATACGGTGTCAGCAAAACGCCGAGCAGAACCAAGACCGAAGTCAAGAGCGCGAGAATCGTCAAAATCGCATTCGCCACGCGGTTGGCTTCTTCATCTTCACCTTTGGCGAGAAGTCCGGCGTAAACCGGAATCAAAGAAGCCGACAATGCGCCTTCGCCAAAGACGTTTTGCAGAAAATTCGGAATCCGAAACGCCGCGCTGAAAACGTCCGCCGCCGCTGAAGTGCCGAAATAATTAGCGAAGATCCGCTGCCGCAAAAGACCGACAATCCGGCTGATCAAAATCCCCGCGCCGACCAGAAAAGCGTGCCGCGAAGTATTGTCATTGCGTTTTTTGATCGTCGCGGCAACCGCATCTTCTCGTGTCTGCGCTGTTAAATCGTCATCAGAATTTTCCGTCTGAATTGAACTCATTTAGTTGTTGAAACTCCGTGTATGATGGTTTATTGACGTGTCGTTGATTGAAAAGTTTCGGTTTAGCAATGAACTCGAAATTTTCAATCGGCTGACCGCCATCCAAATTTAAGACAATAGCAAAATTTTTCGCAAGACGAAATGACAAATTAAATGCTGTATATTTAAATGGTTTTCGCTTAGTCGGAAATTAAACTCTTTTCTACAATGGCGATTTCGTCTTCCTCTAAACCGTAAAGTTCATAAACCATTTCATCTATCTCGCGGTCAGCTGCATCAATCCCGGATTTTATCGCCTGTGCCAAAACCTTTTTGGTTTCAAAGAGTTCCATCCATTCCATCTCGTCTGATTTGGTGAGTTTTTCTTTGCCTGTTTTATTTATTGCTTTGTTGAGTTCGTTGATAAAATCTGCAAATTCTAATTCGTGCCAGTTTTGGATTTTTTGGGTGAATTTTTCTATTGGGA
The DNA here is from genome assembly GCA_038232235.1 of Pyrinomonadales bacterium. Classification (GTDB taxonomy): domain Bacteria; phylum Acidobacteriota; class Blastocatellia; order Pyrinomonadales; family Pyrinomonadaceae. The sequence goes on from JBBSIE010000003.1 coordinate 13,286, forward strand.
ATTGTGATTGTAAATATGTTAAGAAATTGTCAATCTTTTGATTTAATTTCTCATTTAATTCAAGCATTTGGTCGGCTTTTTCAATAAATGGTTGTTGATTTTCTATTCCTATTTCTTTAAAAGGAAATAATCTTAAATCATTCAATATGATTTTGGGAAACATTTTTCTCACTGATTTTGCTGTGTTTTTTACAAAAAAATAAGATGTTAGAGAACTATTCAATACTGCCAGAATGTATTTTAGGGAAATTTCTTTTTTAGGTCTTGGCACAATGGCTATATTGCTCATATTGAATAAATAAATTTCATCAGTGTAAGTTGCAATAATGCTGTTTGGATATTTTCCTGTTATCTCTCTAACGATAATCTTTTTGCCATCAAATAAATCAAAAGTTCTTGGTGCTGCTAAATGATCTCCGTATCTTAAATACTGATTTCCCCATAAAATATAATATCTTCCAACATCTTTTCCCTCCAAATACTTGTATGTAGATTCATCGAACTTAAAATTATAATCGTAAGGTCTATTTTTAACATCTTCTGCCGTTTGTTCGGGAATACCTTTGTGTTTTTCATAGGCTTTCAATCCTGATTTGATTTGAACAATCGAATCAAGCTCGACAGAATCTTTTTGTATTTTTTTCGTTAAAGATAAACTTTCTTCATCTGAAAATACACGAAATTCAAATCCTTTATTTTCGGAAAAATCTTTTTGTTTTCTTTTATGAGAAAAGACAAATTCTTTTCCCTTACTTAATAGAATTTCAATGTCAGTATTTTCGACTAATTTTTTTTCTGCGATTAAAATAATCGTTTCGACATTAACGCCTTCAAAAGAATAACCTTCTAAGTTAATGACTTTATTTACTTTAGATGTTTTTAGAATATATTTTCTGAGTCCTTCTCCCGAATAAACCATCAGCCAAGCATTTGGCACAATCAAACCATACGCACCATTTTGCTTAATCAATTTAACCGCTTTTTCAATGAAAAGCAGATAAGTATTAACTTGATAATCTGCCGAATTGTAATTTTCAGAGTAAAAATCTTTTTCAGATTGCGGAATTTTTTCTCTTGCAAATACATAAGGCGGATTTCCAATAACAACATCAAAACCGCCATTTGCAAACACTTTCGGAAATTCATCTTTCCAAACAAACGCTTTTTCTCCGGCGATTTCCGCGTCGTCTATCAGCGAATTTCCGCATTTTATGTTATTGTTCAGAGTCGTGAGTTTTCTGCCTTTGTTTGCGGTGCGAAGCCACAGGGAAAGTTTGGCGATTTCGACGCTTTCTTCGTTGATGTCCACACCGAAAAGATTGTTTTCGAGAATCGCGTTTTCCAGATCGGTCAGCGGAAGCGAAAAACCTTCGAGATTTGTGTAGAGTTCGTCAATGTAACGATGTTCGGCGATCAGAAATTCGAGTGCCTGATTCAAGAATGCGCCGCTTCCGCAAGCGGGATCGCAAATTGTCAGATTTAACAGCCATTCGCGGTAATCATCGAGTTTTTTCCGTAACGCTTCGACGGTCGTTTTTCTTCTGCCTTTGCGTTTTTCGTAATCTTCATCGTTTATTTCGAGCGCGGCTTTTTGCGAACTGCAAAGTTTGCCGATTGTGTTATCAACAATATATTTGGTGATATATGTCGGAGTATAAAAAACGCCGTCTTTCTTGCGTTTGGTTTTGCTTTTGTCAATTGTTTCGCCTTTTAATTCGGCTTGAATGCTTTCGATTTCGGTCAGCGAATGTTCAAAAATATGTCCGAGAATATTGACGCTGACTTCGCTCGCAAAATCATAATTGCTGAGAATTTTCGTATGTTTGGAAAGAAGTTCGTCGTCAATTTTAATATTGTCGAGAATGTCATCAGGCAGAAATAAACCGCCGTTGTAAGCAAAAATATCGTGTTTCCTGCCTTTGTAACCTTCGTTTAAATAGCCGAAGTATTTTTTGAAACGATCATAAAGCGGAAAATACTCGTCGTATTTATCGCGTAAGTCTTTCCAATCTTTGATAATTATCTCGGTAGAATTCGGCGGCAGAAGAGATTTATCTTCGGCAAAGAGTATGAACAAAAAACGGTCGAGTAATTTTTGAGTTTTCCTGAAAAGCGTCAGTTTGTCGTAATGCGGATTGTTGCCGACTATATCGCTGAAAACTTCGTTTCTGAAGTTTGAATAATCTCTGTAAAGTTTTTTTGTGATTATCTCGCCTTCGGAAATAGATTCGTCCTTTATCTTTTTGGGAATGCCCTTGAGCAGATTGTCTGCGGACAAACACAGCCACAGCAAATCAAATCTTTTACGGTCGAGATTGAAAAGATTAAACTCTTCAAATTCGACTGCGTTTTCAATATAAAAACGTAACTTTTCAAAATTTGAAGTGATGACATACAAGCATTTCGGATGATTATTTTTATAACCGAACGCCTGCGTTTCCACTTTGGCAAGATCAATCGTGTCAGTTCCTTTTAGTTCGATCACGGCGATTGCTTCATCATTTTGCAAAATCGCGCCGTCTGCTTTCTTTGCTCCTTTTATGTTTTTGAGTTCCGTAGTTAAATTAAAATTCGGAGTGGGATTTTTGATGTAGCCGAATACATTTACAAAAAGATCAATCAAAAACTCGCCTTGATATTGCTCTTCTTTAGAGTTTCGTATGTTTTCCTGTATATCGGGATTATGAAAATGAAATGCAAATTTCTTCCAAGCAATTTCAACTTTCTCGTTATCGAGTTCACTGAGATATTTATTTAGGACTGAGTTTTGAAATAGGCTCATAATTTATTGAGATAATATATCTTTAAATCAATGCGAATTTAAACTATTATTTTGAATTTATAGGGAAATTTATGAAATAATAAAAATATGACAACGCTGACATTAAATTTACCAAAAACAATAAAGTTTGAAGAACGCGAACTCGTTTTGATATTGGCGACCAAACTTTACGAGCAAGGCAAACTTTCGCTCGGTCAAGCCGCCGAACTTGCGGAGCTTTCCAAACGCGCTTTTATGGAAATTTTAGCCGATTACGGTGTTTCGGTTTTCAATTATCCGGCGGACGATTTAGACCGCGATTTGGAAAATGCAAAGAACTATAGTATCTGACACGAGTTGTCTTATCATATTTGAAAAGATCGGCGAACTCGATTTACTGAAAAAAGTCTTCGGGCAAATTATCATCACGCAGGAAGTCGCCGACGAATACGGGTTGAAACTTCCTGAATGGATTTCCGTCCAAAATCCCGCAGACCGAAAATATCAACAAACTTTAGAAGCAAAAGTAGATAAAGGCGAAGCGAGCGCAATTGCTTTGGCTTTTGAATTACGAGATTGTCTTTTGATCGTGGACGATTTAAAAGCCGGACAATTTAGCCGATGAACTCGGCATAAAATACACGGGAACTTTCGGCGTGATAATCGAAGCTAAATTGTCCGGCATTATCGAATCTGTCAAGCCGTTTCTTGATAAAATCAAACAAACGAATTTTCATTTGTCGGAAAAATTGGAAGAAAAAATTTTGTTAAAAGCGGGAGAGTTGTAACTTTATTTCAAAATATCCTTCAAATATCTTCCCGTGTGCGATTTTTTCACTTTTGCGATTTGTTCCGGCGTTCCTTTTGCCACGATTTCGCCGCCGCCGATTCCGCCTTCGGGTCCGAGATCAATCACATAATCAGCCGTTTTTATCACGTCCAAGTTGTGTTCGATGACTACAAGACTTCCGCCGTTTTCGATTAGGGCGCGGAATGCAGAAAGTAGTTTATTGATGTCTTCAAAATGCAGTCCGGTCGTCGGTTCGTCAAAGATAAAAAGCGTTTTCGATTTCGTTTTTTGTGCGAGATGCGCGGCGAGTTTTACTCTCTGCGCTTCGCCGCCGCTTAACGTCGTCGCCGATTGTCCGAGCCGCAGATAGCCAAGTCCGACTTCATCTAAAATCTTTAATTTATTGACGAGTTTATTAACGGCTTTGAAAAAAAGAATGGCTTCACGAATCGTCATTTGCAAAACTTCGGCGATGTTTTTGCCTTTGTAAGTTACGTCCAGAATCTCATTTTTAAAGCGTGTGCCGCGGCAATCCTCGCAAGTCAATTCGACATCGGCGAGAAACTGCATTTCAACCGTTACCGTGCCGCTTCCCTGACAAGTTTCGCAACGTCCGCCGGGAACATTGAATGAAAAATGCGACGGCGTGTAGCCTTTTGTTTTTGATAAATTCGTGGCGGCGAAAACTTCCCGGATCGCGTCGTAAGCCTTGATATACGTAACCGGATTCGAGCGCGGCGTTCTGCCGATTGGCGATTGGTCAACCAAAATCACGTCGTCAATAAATTTCGCGCCGTTAATTTCCTGAAAAAGTCCGACTTTCGCCTGCCATTCGCCGCGCTGTTTTTTGATACCGGCGTAAATTACATCGTGAATCAGCGTGGATTTGCCCGAACCGGAAACGCCGGTTACGCAAACGAGCATATCGAGCGGGATTTCGACGTTGATGTTTTTTAAATTATGTTCTCTCGCGCCGACGATTTCTAATTTTCGCACGCCGATTTCGCGCCGTTTGTTCGGCACTTTTATTTCGGATTCGCCGCGCAGATACTTGGCGGTCAAAGAATCTTTGTCTTTCAAAAGATTTTTGTAATCGCCCGCGTAAACCAGATTTCCGCCGAGTTCTCCGGCGTATAAACCAATATCCAAAATATAATCCGCGACGCGCATCATTTCTTCGTCGTGTTCGACGACCAAAACCGTGTTGCCGATGTCGCGCAGATTTTCGAGAATTTTTATCAGCCGTTCGTTGTCGCGCGGATGCAGACCGATGGAAGGTTCGTCCAAAACATAAAGCGCGCCGACGAGCGACGAACCCAAATTCGTCGCCAGTTGAATTCTCTGCGCTTCGCCGCCCGATAAAGTTGAAGCAAGACGGTCGAGCGTCAAATAATCCAAGCCGACATCAACCAGAAACTTGATTCTCCGGCGGATTTCGAGCAGAAGTTTGTCGGCGATTTGTTCGCGTTCTTCGCTCATTTTCAGTTCATCAAAAAACTTCTGCGCGGCTTTGATCGAAAGCGCGACAATTTCCGGCAGCGATTTTTCGCTGATTTTGACATCACGAGCCGCTTGGCGCAGACGCGCACCGTGACATTCGGGACACAAAGCGTAGCCGCGAAATTTCGACAGGAAAACGCGGACGTGCAGTTTGTATTTTTTTCTTTCTATCCATTTGAAAAAACCGTCCACGCCGCGCCATTTGTCTTTGCCGTGTAGAATCGCGTTTTTCTGCCAATCTTCCAAATCCACATACGGAATTTCGGTTGGAATGTCGTATTCCTGAGCAAAAGTCATCAATTCCTTTTTAGCCCAAGCGTGGCGCGGACGCGAAAAAGGTTCAATCGCATTTTTTTTCAGCGAAAGCAACGGATTCTGCACGACCAGATCGTAATCAATGCCGACCGTATTGCCGAAACCCTGACAAAGCGGACACGCGCCGTAAGGCGAATTAAAACTGAAAAGCTGCGGTTCGGGTTCATCGTAAACCGTGCCGTCGAATTTGCAAATGAATTTTTCGGAATAATTTAATGTCTGCGGTTTTACATCCGCCGTTTGAATCACCGCCGAACCGTTTTCACGAAAACAGGTTTCCAGCGAATCAACCAATCTTTGCCGAATTTCCACATCGGCTTTCAAACGGTCAATCATCACAAAAGTATTTTCAAAATCCGCAAACGGATAATCTTCCGGTTTTTGCAGATCAATCGTTTCACCATCACGAAAAAGCCGCGTAAAACCCTGCTGCATCAAACTCATCAAATGCGGAATCGGACTTTGGGCTTTGGACTTTGGACTTTGGATTATTTCATCGTGTTCGGCTGGAAAAAGAACGTAAAATCTCGCGCCGTTTTCTAAAGTTGACAAGATTTCGTCTGCGGCTGATTCGGGTGAATCTTTTTTTACTTCGTTGCCGCAAACGTGGCAAAAAGTTTGCCCGACGCGCGCGTATAAAAGCCGCAGATAATCGTAAATTTCGGTTTGCGTGGCAACCGTCGAACGCGGATTGCGCGTCTGATTTTTTTGCCGGATCGCAATCGCGGGCGCAATGCCGATGATTTCGTCAACGTCCGGTTTGTCCATTCGTTCGAGAAACTGCCGCGCATATGCCGACAACGATTCGACGTAACGCCGCTGACCTTCGGCATAAATCGTATCGAAGGCGAGCGAAGATTTGCCTGAACCGGAAACGCCCGTGACGACCGTCAATTTGTTGAGCGGCAAATGAAACGAGATATTTTTTAAGTTGTGAACGCGCGCGCCGCGCACTTCGATGGTTTCTTCTTTAGATTTTACAGCTTGCATAGATGAAATATTTTGTCGTTAAAGCAAATGATGATTTTATCAAATTGAAGCCGAGACACAAAAGCGGAATAAAAAACTTTTATTCGGATATTACAAAAGTAGTAATAATCAAAACTTTAACGAGGTAGAAATGAAATTAAATTTATTGTTATTTGTTCTAATCGGCATTATCGGCATATCTTCAACGACGGCGCAAACCAGGCAAAATCAGGCGACGAAAAATAAAACGCCGGTTTTGGTCGAACTTTTCACATCCGAAGGTTGTTCGAGTTGTCCGCCTGCCGACAGAGTTTTGACAAAACTTGAAAAAGAACAGCCGAACAGCGACGCGGAAATTATCACGCTTGAAATGCACGTTGATTATTGGAATTATTTGGGCTGGAAGGACGAATTTTCAATCGCGCATTTCGGTCAAAGACAAGGCGGTTATGCGGGTTTTTTCGGACTCGATTCAAATTACACGCCGCAAATGGTTGTTGACGGACAAAATGAATTTGTCGGAAGCAATTACAAAAATGCGACCAACGCGATTGCCGAAGCAGTCAAAAACCCGAAAGCGGCGGTTGAAATTTCACCCGAAATTTTAGCGAAGCAAATCAACTTCAAAATAAAAAGCGCGGACATTTCAAAACACGACGAATCGTATATTTGGCTTGCTGTAACGGAAGATAATTTGACGAACAATGTCAGTCGCGGCGAAAACTCCGGCAGAACTTTGTCGCATACTTCGGTTGTCCGCGAATTGAAACTTATCGGAAATCTGATGCCCGCCGATAAGAACTTTAATATTGAAACTGCCGTCAATCTTCAATCGAACTGGAATAAGAAAAATCTGAAATTTGTCGTATTCGTGCAGGGCAAACAATCCAAGAAGGTTTTCGCTTTGGACAGAACGAAATTGATTTGATTTCTTCAAAGAGTGTTATATTATGACGAAGGAGTTTTTTATGAAACAGCTATTAATGATCGGACTTTTGGCAATTTTTTCGAGTTTTTTTGCTTGCAGCATATCAAATAATGCAGCGGCAACCGAATCAGCCGACGTGCCGCAAGTAAACGCAAATCCGCAGCCCGAAAACGTGAATAACAAAGATAAAACGCCGGTTTTGGTTGAACTTTTTACCAGCGAAGGCTGTTCGAGTTGTCCGCCTGCCGACCGGGTTTTGGCGCAGTTAGAAGCTGAACAGCCGAATAAAAACGCGGAAATAATTACGCTCGCACTGCACGTTGATTATTGGGACAATATCGGCTGGAAAGACGAATTTTCGTCGGCGTTATACAGCCAGCGGCAAAATGTTTACGGTCAAGCGTTTAAGATGAATCAAATTTATACACCGCAAATGATTGTTGACGGAGAAAAGCAATTTGTCGGAAGTAATATGTCGGAAGCAAACAAAGCTATCACTGAAAGTGCCAAAGATGAAAAGGCAAATGTCGAACTTGCCAGCGCGGAAAATAATTTGAAAGTAAAAATTTCCGACATTCCAAACCACGAAAACGCTTCCGTATTTTTGGCGATTGCCGAAGATAATCTCAGCACAAGTGTCAAAGGCGGCGAAAATTCAGGGCGCAAACTCGATCACACATCGGTTGTCCGCGAACTAAAATCAATCGGCTCTGTAACGGCGCAGCAAAATAGTTTTGACAACTCCGTCGCCGTGCAATTACAGCCGGATTGGAAAAAGGAAAATCTGAAATTTGTCGTTTTTGTGCAGGAAAACGGCAGCCGAAAAATTTTGGGCGTAAATCGAATAAATTTATAAGAATAAATAATTTACAGGGATTTCAGGAAAATGGGATATTAAAGCAATGTAAAAATTGATTTATCTCTTTCTCTCTTGACATCCCTGTAAATTATTCTTGAGTTTTACCAACGAAAATCATATTTTGAAAAGTTTTCGCGCCAATTCTCTTCAATTTCGATTTTGAGAATCGGAATTTTCCCATCGTAGATAATTTCCGCATCTAAAAGGCGGCGCAAACGATAAGTTCTGCCCGAAGGCGAACAAATTATCAGCGTCGCTTTTTCTTCATCAAACCGGGAAACGACCGCGAAACGCCAGTCTTTCTTGGTGCGAACGATCAAACGCGCACCGAGCGGCAAATCGCACAAAGTTATTTTAGTTTCGGAAGTTTCCAAAGTTTTTGATAATTTTGATAATTTTTCTCCGGCAGTTGAATCAAAACCGGATTTTTCCGTTTGTCCAAACGGCTCAAAACCGTTTCGATATTTTCACGTTTCATCGCCGTGCAACCTGCCGTTCCGCTCATTTCGTTTTTCCAGATGTGCAGAAAAATGCACGAACCTTTTCCCTTTTGCGGCGGATTTGAATTGTGCGCGACGAAAACGCCCAAATCGTATTGTGCGCCGACAGCCAGCATCTTTTCCGAACTGTTCCAGTCAAAATTTCCGATTTTATTTTTATCAACGATGCGGTTGTAACTGGCGGATTTCACATCATCCACACATTCGGTTGATTCTTCCAATTGTGTGTAAGGCAATTTGACAAAATCCGGTTTGTCGCTTGAGCCGAACGCGCTCGTCAGATTAAAAATTCCCGCCGGAGCTTTGCCGTCGCCTTCGACTTTGTGCGGTTCGGTTTCCGCCTTCATTTGCGCGTCGTCGCTCCAAGCCAAACCATTTTTGCCGACCACAACAGCAAAACTTTCGCCAATCTTTTTCCATTCCGTTTTCGTGTTTTCACGCTCGAATATCTGCGCCTTTCCCTGAACCGCGTTCCAATCTTTTGTTGTAACGACAATTGCCTGAAGCGATTTTGAATATGAAGTTTTCGGAGTCGGATTTTGAACGGTTTTGACTTGCGCGAAAAGGTTGGCGAAAAGAAAAAGCAGAATCAGTAAAGTAGTTTTGAACATCGAAAATCAATTGTATAAATAGAAAACCGCGCAAAAATACAAAAGATTCCTGCGCGGCATATAACAAATTTTTTAATCAACAAACGGCAGATCGTGCTGTTTTGGCTTTTGGCTGACGGCATAAACTCGCAAGCCGATGGAAATCATCAAAATCGAAATCCCGATCCAGATGAAAACCCACATAATCGAAGGCAAACCTGTAACCGCCGCCATATTTGCCGCGTCCGTGTGAATGTCCGAGCCGACCAGCGGCGCATTGATAAAAAAGAGCGTTTTCAAATCGAGAAAAGCGTTTAAAATACATTGGATTGCGAGAAAACTCATCGCAAACCGCGCGACTTTCGGACTTGCATATTTCGCAATCGCCAGAAGTCCGACTGTCAAAAACACGCCGGAAAACACGGTAAACGCGACGCTTCCCAAAGTAACCTGCGTCGAGAAAATATTCCACATCGGCGCGAGCAGACCGAAAAAGAGCGTCATAATTCCGACGAAAATCGCTGAACCCGTCAAAACAACTCTTGCCGAATAAGCGCGGCGAATCAACACGAGCAGCAAAACGCCGAAAGCCGTTGTGCCGAGATAACCCGCGCTGGAAATCAAAAGCGCAGAAAGCCGGTTAGACGGCAAAGCGTAAACCATTCCGCTGCCGTCGGCGGAAATTGTCAAACTCTGCACCGAACTTCCCGTCAACAAAGACATCAGCGCGTGGCTTCCTTCGTGAATAAACGTAACGAACAGCCGGATCGGATAAACCAAATATTCGGTGTAAGGAATAAACCACAGGGCAATCGTAATAACTGTCGCAATCAGTAAAAGATAAATTTGCGGCTTTGCATCTTCAGCAACTTTGTATTTCATTTTTCCATTAACTCCTTATAAATTTCTAAACCAATTCTACCATATCTTACGTTCTATTTTACACTTTTGTTCGTGAATCGTGAATCGTAAATCGTAAATCGTTTTGAAATCACCAAAATTAAAAAGATTGTAATTTCAAAACTAAAAACGTAAATACCATAATACATAATAACGATTCACGATTCACGATTTATGAAATCGCTCTTTCCGCCCGTTTTCAGTTCCAACCGGATTTCCGTGATTTTAATATTTTTCTGAACGGCTTTACACATATCGTAAATTGCTAGCGCGGCAACCGAAACCGCCGTCAATGCCTCCATTTCAACGCCCGTTTGCGAATTCGTTTTCGCTTCCGCTTCGAGATAAACGCCGTAATCTTTTATTTCGGTATTTACATTAACCTTCGAGAGATTTATTTGATGACACAGCGGAATCAAATTTGAAGTTTGTTTCGCCGCCATAATTCCGGCGATTCGAGCGATTTCCAAAGGATTTCCTTTTGGGTTTTCGTTCGATTGCAGAATTTTTACAGTTTCTTCATTGAGCAAAACTTTGCCTGAAGCGACGGCGCGACGCGCAGTTTCTGTTTTTTCGGAAACATCAACCATTTTTATTTTGCCTTGTTCGTCAAAATGCGAAAGTTTTTTCATAATTTTTATAACGCAAAGACGCAGAGTTCAGGAATTTATTTATTCTTTATTTTTTAAAATCTTTGCGTCTTAGCGGCTTTGCGTCTTTGCGTTAAAATAATTATTCGAGTCAAGTTTAATTTTTAAGGCAGATATAAAATTTCTGCAATATCGCCTTGTTCTAAGTTTTTGTCCTGCGGCACGAAAACCAACGCATCGGCACACGCAAAGGCGATAAAATTTGACGATCCCGAAAAACGCAGAGATTCTATCATCAAATTCCCTTTTTTATCAGTCAAAAGCGAAACGGGCAGAACCGAATCGCGCTCTTTGGCGGCTTTGATTTTGTCGGACGCGACGGCGAAACCTTTTTTCAATTCGATGTTTTCGGCATTTTGCTTTTTCAAAATCGCCGTTCTGACAAACAGGAAAAACGTAACCGCCGCCGAAACCGGATTTCCCGGCAGACCGAAAATCAAACAATCGTTCAATTTTGCAAAAACCGTCGGCTTTCCGGGTTTCAAACCGATTTTTTCAAAAAGAATCTCCGCGCCGAGTTCGCGCAAAACGGGTTTTGTAAAATCGTAATCGCCAACCGAAACGCCGCCCGTGATAATTAGAATTTGGTTTTTGGTTTTTGGTTTTTGGTTTTTGGTTTTTAATCCGACGGCTTCGGAAATTTGTAATTTTAAATCTGAAATTTCGTCTTTTACCGATTGTAAAATCTCGACTTTCGCGCCCGCATTTTCGGCGAAGACTTTGAGCATTATCGAATTCGAGTTGCGAATCTGGTCTTTCTGTGGCTTTTCAAAAATTTCGACAATCTCGCTTCCCGTCGAAAGAATTCCGACTTTAGGTTTTTTATAAACGGCGATTTTCGCGTATCCGAATGAAGCAATCGCCGCAATCATATTTTCCGTAACAATTTCGCCGTTTGAAAATATCTTCGTGTTTTTTTTAATTTCCGAAGCCAAAATATTGATATTTTGCAGCGGTTTCGTTTTCTCTAAAATTGTAACAAAACCATCGCTTTCTTCGGTCAATTCAACTTTTTGAACCGCATCCGCGCCTTCGGGAACACGCGCTCCGGTCATAATTCTGACGGCTTCGCCCGAATTTATTTTTCCGTCAAAACCCTTTCCCGCCGCCGATTCGCCGATAATTTTTAATTTGACGGGCGCGATTTCGGCATCGGAAGTTTTGACCGCGAAACCGTCCATTTGCGAGCGATCAAAAGGCGGCAAATCCATATCGGCGCGAATATCTTTCGCCAGAACGCGCCCGATCGAATTTTCTAAGTCAATCGTTTCGGTTTCCAGTGAGAATATCTCGCTTTTGATGATTTTTAACGCTTCGGAAATTGAAATCATAATTTTTGCTATAAATAACGCGAATAACACGAATTTTTGTTATTTATTCGTGTTATTTGTGGCTGGTTTTCGACGAATTAAATAAAATTATGTTTTGCAGATGTTTTTTCATGTATTTCAAACTTGAGGCGTGGGATTGGCTATCGCGGTATTTGATTTTCGATTAACCAACGCCCATCAACTCTTTGCAAAATGTAACTGACAAAATACGGTCCGACATTTTTGGTTTTCAGCAAAGTTCCGTCCTTTCGATATTCGACGATAAACCACTTCTCCAATGTCTTGACAACGGCATACTCTTTTGATTTGTTAATTTCGACATTTTGAAATTCAAATCATTCCAATTTAGTTTCTTTTCCGTAATATCTTCCCTCGTCTAATAATCTCTGAACGCCTTTACGAACTTCTCTGATGTCGAAATCGGCATTGAAATCAGTATCCGGCATCCAGTATTTCGTAAGCTGCGCTTCATCAAAATCAGCAGGATTTTCGTATAAAACCAGCGATTCAAATTTTTGAGAATCTTCGACGACGCGCATTATTTCCTTTTCATCGTCTGTCGTCGCCCGCCAGTTCCCTGCCGCCAATAAAATGAAAATAACCGCGAACAAAGCGGCAAAAATGTGTGCCGGTTTTATAAAACGACGCGGATTATCTTTCTTCGGCGTCGTGACATTCGTTTCGTCATCAACAAATGTCGGTTCGGATTGTGTGCCATAAAGTTTATCTCACAACCTCACAATAAATTGTCGTCGGCTGAATACAGGTTAAGCGGACGACAATTTATTGTGAGGTTTGAAAGAAGTTTTCGGCAACAGAATGTGCCTCTTTTTACGAATAATGAAGCCGTCCGAAATCTTTTATCTCGCTTTGCGAAATACAACGAAAAAAAATGGACAAGTGCAAACTACCGAATTTGAGCGCGGCGATGAATTAATTTGTAATATTATTTGACGAACAATTGCCGATGAACGAACTCGGCACAAACTCGTTGATGCGAATTTTCTAATATCCGCGTCAAAAAAATTTTACGATTGAGTTGCCGACAAATTGGCAAAACGGCTTTGCTTCCACCAATCAATCGTTTTCCGCAAACCTTCATCCAAGCCGACGAGTTTTTCGTAGCCGAGCCATTCTACGGCTCTTGTGTTGTCGGCTTGTGAATGTTTAACATCGCCTTTTCTCTCCGGTTGATAATCGGCTTCGACGTTTTCTCTGCCGGTAATTTTTGTTAAAACTTCGAGCAATTCATTTAGCGAAATACGTTCGCCGTTGGCGGCGTTGATTATTTCGCCGATGCCTTGCGAAGTCTGCGCGGCTTTGATGTTGGCATCAACGACATTGGCGATGAATGTAAAATCGCGCGATTGTTCGCCGTTGCCGTAAATTACCGGAGTTTGTCCGCTCATCAGCGCGTCAATAAAACGGGAAATAACGCCCGAATACATCGAAGAAGGATTTTGACGCGGACCGAAAACATTAAAATAGCGCAGACAAACCGTGTCCAAATTATAAACGCGCGAGAAAACCTGACAATAATATTCGCCCATCAGTTTTGCCGCCGCATACGGCGATAAAGGTTGTGGAAGCATGGTTTCGACTTTCGGTAAAGTCTTTTGATCGCCGTAAGCCGAACTCGACGCGGCGTAAACTACGCGCCGCACATTATTTTCTTTGGCTTTTAAAAGCAGATTAAAAGTTCCGTTGACACAGGCTTGGTGGGTTTCAAGCGGATTTTCAACCGAACGCGGAACTGACGGCAACGCGGCTTGGTGAAAAACGACTTCGACTCCTTCGAGCGATTTTATGAGCATTTTATCGTCATTCAAATCACCTTCGACAAAATCGAAATCACCATTGATTTCTTCTAAATTTTCACGGAAGCCGGTTACGAAATTATCAATTATAGTTACTTTCGCGCCTTGTTTGATAAGTTCGTCAGCCAAATTCGAGCCGATAAATCCCGCGCCGCCGGTAACTAAACATTTTGCAGTTAATGACATATCTTTCTTGAAGGATGAAGGCTGAAGGATAAAGGCGAAAGTTAAATCTTAATTTTATCCTTTATCCTTTAGTCTTTATCCTATTATTATCGTCCAACGCCGACGTATTCAAAACCCATCTCGCGCATAACTTTTGGTTCGTAAATATTCCGCAGGTCAGCGATTTTCGGAGTTTTCAGAAGTTTTTTGACTCTCTTCATATCCAGAGCGCGAAATTGATTCCATTCAGTTAGAAAAACCAGTATATCCGCACCTTCAATCGCTTCGTATTCGTCTTCGGCGTATTCGATATCGGGCAGATAATGTTTGGCTTCTTCCATCGCTACCGGATCGAACGCTTTGATTTTTGCTCCGCGCTTCTGCATTTCCTTTATAACATCGGTTGCCGGAGATTCGCGCATATCGTCGGTTTCGGGTTTAAATGAAAGTCCCAATACGCCGATCTGTTTTCCGTTGAAATCGCCGATTAAATTTTCGATTTTAGGAATCATCGCCTGCCGCTGAAGTTCATTTACTTCAATAACCGTGTCAACAATGCGCGATTCCGTGCCGAATTGTTTGGCAACGGTTGAAAGTGCGCGGGTGTCCTTCGGGAAACACGAACCGCCGAAACCCGGTCCGGGATGCAGAAACTTTGTTCCGATGCGTTTGTCCATTCCCATTCCACGCGCCACGTCGTGAACGTCGCAGCCGATTTTATCGCAAAGATTGGCAATCTCATTGATAAACGAAATTTTGGTGGCGAGAAAGGCGTTCGCCGCGTATTTAATGAGTTCCGCTGCTTCTAATGAAGTAATGACAATCGGAGTTTCAATCAAATACAACGGGCGGTAAAGGTCTTTCATTATCGCAATCGCGTCTTCTTCGTTGCTTCCGATAACAACTCTGTCCGGTCGCATAAAATCTTCGATAGCCGCGCCTTCGCGCAAAAATTCCGGGTTTGAAGCTACACCGAAATTTGTTTTGGTTTTTTGATTTTCTTCGATAAACTGCCGAAGCCACTTGCCTGTGCCGACGGGAACGGTTGATTTCGTAACCAAGACTTTGTAGCCGTTCATACATTCGGCAATGTCTTTCGCCGCCGATTGATAAAAACTCATATCGGGCGAGCCGTCTTCCTTGGGCGGAGTTCCGACAGCCAGAAAAACTACCAATGCCTGTTCGACGGCAACCTTAATATCGGTCGTAAAATGAAGACGACCGGCTTTTGAATTTTTCTCGACTATGGTTTCAAGACCGGGTTCGTAAATAGGAATAATTCCCTGATTAAGCCGGTCAATTTTATTTTTATCAACGTCAACACAGGTAACTTCAACGCCAAACTCGGCAAAACAAGCTCCTGTAACCAAACCTACATATCCTGTTCCGATAACTGCTATGTGCATATCAAATAGTATTTTATTTGTAATTATGTTGTTAAATTATTCACAAGCCAAAACAAAATTATTGCGGGTCAAGTTGTATGAACGTGACCCGCAAATTTAAGCCATAAAAATAATAAAACCAAAAAGGTAACAATTAGCGACTGGGACTTACGACCACGACGGGAGGACCGCCGAGCTCAATGTTATCACCGCCGGTTGTGCCGAAATAAATACCGGCACCGACTGCGCCGATTGCGGCAATTAAAATAGCCGCTAAAGCACCGGAACCGATTCCTGCAATTGGCAGAGGAACGTCAACACCGGGACGCAGACAAGGTTTGCAACCTGTTTGCGAAGGATTGCCGAATGTAGCATCGGTTCCGGCAACAACTTGTTTGTCGGTCGTTCCGCTTCTCAAATTTACCAAACCGCTCGTTGTTTCGACATACGTTTGAGTACATCGAACTTCATCGGAACATCCGACATCAACGCCGAAACTGTTTGATTGACCGGCATCCGCGACGATAGTTGCGTTTCTGGTATTGACCGAAGTAGCAACACCGGCAGCATTGGTGATGCGAACCTTACCTGACGAAAGCATTCCGACAATACTGTTTGAAGTGAACTTCAAGTTAAAATTTGTATCGGAAAGCAGTTCAACACGACCGTTTTTACCTAAATTAACGATTGCCGATGAATTGGCTCCGGTTACAATTGAACTGCCGGGAGCAATAGTTGAACCGGAAACGGCGGGTTGTCCGTTGACAGTTACTTGTCCGGTAACCGTAATCTCACCCGTCGTATCTCCGGGTGCAGCCATTGCAACCATTGAAAAAGCACACCATACGGCAACAACCGTAAGAAATGTTATAGATTTTTGTATCAAATTTTTGCCAAGCATTGTAATTATTCTCCTTGTTATAAAAGCTGTAAAGTTAAAACCTTTTCAAAAAAGATTTTAATAAATTAACGGGTTGGACTAGCGACTGTTGCTCCGCTGCCTAACGAAATTCTATTGTTGTTAGTTGTCGCCGCAATGATAATAGCAGCACCCGCAGCACCAAGAATTATTGCCCAGGGAATCCACGCGCGTCCACCGGTTTTGGAACTGTCGTCATCGTCCTGAACTTTACCGCTTGCGGCAACTGCCGAATCTCCGGCGTTCAATTTTACTAAATCACCGTTGAGCGTTGTGATATTAACGCTATCGGAAGCACTTAATACTGTTACACGTCCGGCGAGCAAATCGCCGCTGATACCATTTTCACTAAAATTTACTGTTAGAGTAGTATTCGGTGCAAGTTCAATTTTGCCGAGTTTTCCGAGATTGATAATTGCATCGGCATTTTCCGGTGTAGCAACCGTGCTTGAGGAAAAGATCGAACGACCGCTTTGCGCTCCTTCACCATTAACTTTAACGTACGGGCTTTCGCCGTTAATATTTTTACCTGTAATTAAGAGTTCTCCGGCAATTCTTTCCGAGCCTGCCAGAGCCACCGTTGAGTAAGCTGCAATTGTTGCAGCAACTAAACACATTGAAAGTGCTTTACGAAACCATACTTTGCTGTTCATAGTTCTCCTCTTGTATCGCATTGAATTAATAATTTCAAAAAAATCAAACCTTTGAATCTTTTACACGAATTAAATTCCGATGTCAATAAAAATTAGAAAGAATAGTGTAAAAATAAAGGTTAAGGTGTTCTGAGTTTATTAAATTTAATAAACCCAAAATCAGTCTATATTTATACCACATTCGGTTATCATTTTGAAAGTTCTATTTAACAAAAAAAATATTTAGTGTTTTTTCAGCTTTTTAACAGCTCTGTAATGTAATAAATAATAGATAAACATCAGCTTTGATATTGTTGAAAAAATTTGTTCGGCGATCTGATAAAGATGTAAAATAAATTTTATTTTATTAATATTTGCATTGAATTAACGAAATTTTTATACATCTTAAATGATGTGCTATCATAAAAATAAAAATCAAGGAGTAAAAATGGCTATTAGACTTGGCGACACGGCACCGGATTTCACGGCGCAAACAACAGAAGGTGAAATCAAATTTCACGATTGGATTGGCGACAGGTGGGCGGTTTTATTTTCGCATCCGAAAGATTATACGCCGGTCTGTACGACCGAACTCGGAATGGCGGCGAAACTCAAACCGGAATTCGATAAACGCGGTGTAAAAATCATCGGATTGAGTGTTGATCCGCTCGATTCGCACGAAGGTTGGTTGAATGATATTGAAGAAACACAAGGTGCGAAAGTGAATTTTCCGATGATTGCCGACAGCGACCGCAAGGTTTCCGACCTTTACGATATGATTCATCCGAACGCGAACGATACTTTGACGGTGCGTTCGGTTTTTGTCATTGATCCAAACAAAAAGGTCAGATTGATGCTGACTTATCCGGCGAGCGCGGGACGTAATTTCGACGAAATACTTCGGGTAATTGATTCATTGCAGTTGACTTCAAATTACAGCGTGGCAACGCCCGTTAATTGGAAAGACGGCGATGACTGCATTATTGTCCCATCGCTTTCGGATGACGAAGCACGCGAAAAATTTCCCGCCGGTTTTGAAACCGTCAAACCGTATTTGCGCGTAACGCCGCAACCGAATAAAACCGGAAACCAAGAAATAAAAACCGCATAGTTTTTTATCGGAAAGCACGAATTTTTATTTTCCGCTCTATCGCGGAAAATTATCTTTTTTGTGGTTTTTTATCGTTTCAACTGAATCAAAACAAGCTGCCAAATATCCGATATGTATTAATATAACGAGGAATAGCGAGAGATTAAATGCAATTGCGCCGAGACACATCTAATTTTTTACTCAATTATATTGTTATTCTTGACCGTCATTTAAATATTCTGGAAGTGAACGATGCGCGGCGCGAAATTGCCCGAAATATTTTTGACCTGCCGAATTTCAGCATCGGTTCAAACTTTATTGATACAGTTTTCCCATCGAAAACCGACACTTTTGCTTTGCAGACAAATTCCGGTATTCAAGAAATTATTGAAGGCAGAGGTTTGGTTTTTGAACTCGAATATCCTTTTGAAAATTCGGCTAAAAAAAGTTGGTTTTTAATACGCGCAGTGCGCATCGGTAAAGGCGCGGATTTGCGGATAATTATCACTCACGAAAACATTACAAAACGAAAATCAATAACAAACGCTTTGCTCGAAAGTGAGCAGACTTACCGAATTCTTGCCGAAACCGCTTCGGATGCGATTATTCGGATTGATGAAAACAGTCAAATTGTTTTTGTCAATCGAGCCGCTGAAAGAGTTTTCGGTTACAAAGTTGAAGAAATGGTCGGGCAATCTTTGACAATGATTATGCCGGAACATCTGCGCCAATTTCATGAAGCCGGAATCAAACGCTATCTGGAAACGAAAAAACGGCATATCAACTGGGAAGCAATCGAACTTCCGGCACAACATCGGGACGGTCATATTTTTCCGATTGAAATTTCCTTCGGTGAATTTCAGCAAAACGGCAAACATTTTTTTATCGGTATCGCCCGTAATGTTACCGAACGTCAGGAGTCAAGAAAGGCGATGGCTCATTTGGCGGCAATCGTCGAATCTTCGGATGACTCTATTTTAAGTAAAGATTTGGACGGAAAAATCACGAGTTGGAATAAAAGCGCGGAAAAAATGTTTGGTTATTCGGAAGCCGAGATGCTTGGTAAACCGGTAACACTACTTTTTCCGCCGGATTATAAAAACGAAGAGTCAAAAATTATCAAGCGAATAAAAAAGGGCGAACAAATTAAGCATTACGATACCGTTCGCCGCCGCAAAGACGGCAGCGATATTTATGTTTCTCTGACCATTTCACCGATCAAAGATCAAGCCGGAAATGTTGTCGGAGCTTCAAAAATCATCCGCGACATCAGCAAACGAAAAAAAAATGAAGAAGTAATTCGAAAAATAAATGAACGGTTTCGGATTGCCGAAGAAGCCAGCAACGGTTTTATTTACGACCTCGATCCGCTGACGAGAACCGTCGAACGCAGCGAAGCGGTTGGCAGCGTAACGGGTTATACGAACAATGAATTAGGTAATGATGAATATAGCTGGGCAAATATCATTCACGAAAACGACCGTGAAAGAGTCGCCGATTATTTTAAAAAGGTTGAAAAAGGCGAAGCTAATTATAAAGTTGAATATCGCGTTTCTCATAAAAACGGTTATTACATAACAGTTTTGGACAAAGGTTTTATTTTTCGTGACAAAACGGGAAAAGCTGTGCGAATTATCGGCACAGCCATTGATATTACGGAAAGAAAGGTGTCCGAAAATCTGCTCAAAGAAAACGAATCTCTTGCTTTATTAAGTTCTGAAGTCAGCAAAGCGTTAATTCATTATAAATCAACACAGGAAATTTTAGCCGCCTGTGCTAACTCAATCGTTGAACATCTCGACGCGGCTTTTGCGCGGATTTGGACGCTCAACACAGAAAAAAATGTCTTGGAATTACAGGCAAGTGCGGGAATTTACACACATCTCGACGGCGAACATTCGTGCATTCCGGTCGGCAAATACAAAATCGGACAAATTGCACAAGAGCGAAAACCGCATCTGACAAATTCGGTCATCGGCGACGAGCGCGTCAGCAATCAGGAATGGGCGAAAAATGAAAAAATGACGGCGTTCGCCGGTTACCCATTGGTTGTCGAAGATAATTTGGTCGGCGTAATCGGGATGTTTTCCCGCAATATTGTCGGCGAAGCCACTTTTAATGCGCTGGCTTCGATTGCCAACACCATCGCTTTGGGCATCAAACGCAAGCAGGTCGAAGAAGCCAGATTTGAATCCGAAGAACGACTTAGATTGGCAACGGAAGCTGCCGATATGTTTTCGTGGGAATTTGATGTTCAAAATCAAACCGTTCTTTTTTCCGAAAACTTTGAAAAAATGTCCGGTTTCGCATTAAATTCTTCATCGTTGAGTTTTGAAGAAACGCTAGGTAAATTTATTCATCCCGACGACGCGGAAAAACTCAGACAGAGCATTGAAGATTCAATAACGGAAAACAATTTCTTCCAAAGCGAAACGCGGTCACTGAATACGAAAGGCGAAACGGTTTGGCTCGAATCTTATGGAAACATCATCCGTTCCGGTTCAACCGCGCCGGTCAAAATCGTCGGCGTAACTCAAAACATCACCGAACGAAAACGCATAGAAGAACAAATAAAAGAAAGCGAACAAAATCTACGCACATTAGCGAATTCAATTCCGCAGCTCGCGTGGATGGCGCAGCCGGACGGACATATTTTTTGGTGCAACCAACGCTGGTATGATTACACCGGTATCACGCCTAAACAAATGCAAGGCTGGGGCTGGAAATCGGTTCAAGAGGCGGAAATACTTCCGAAAGTCGTCGAACGCTGGAAACATTCGGTTGAAACCGGCGAACCTTTTGAAATGGAGTTTCGGCTTCGCGGCGCGGACGGAAAGTTTCGATGGTTTTTAACTCAAGTCAATCCGCTGCGCGATTCGCAGGGGAAAATTTTGCGCTGGTTCGGCACAAACACCGATATTGACGATGCCAAACAAATCGAACTCGAACGCGAAGCGATTTTCAAACGCGAAAAAGCCGCCCGCCACGAAGCCGAAGAAGCTAATCGTACAAAGGACGAATTTCTCTCGGTTTTGTCGCACGAACTCAGAACTCCGCTCAATTCGATGCTCGGCTGGGTAAAAATGCTCAACGCCGGAATGTTGGATGAAGAGAAAAAGCAGCACGCATATACCGTAATCGAGCGCAATATCAGACAGCAGAACGATTTAATCGAAGACCTTTTGGACGTTTCACGGATAATTTCCGGCAAAATGAACATCGAATCGGAAGAAGTTGATTTTGCTTCGATTGTCGCAACGGCGATTGAAAACATCCGCCCGATTGCCGACGGAAAAAATATTTCAATTGAATTTCAAGGTGCCGCCGAACAAAAAATCATCGGAGACGAAACCCGTCTGAATCAAATTGTCAATAACTTATTAAGCAACGCCGTCAAATTCACGCCGGAAAACGGCAATGTCAACGTCAAACTTTCGCGGACAAACGGCAAAATTCAATTTGAAATAAGCGACACGGGAATCGGGATTGCGCCGCAATTTCTGCCGCATATTTTTGATCGTTTCCGCCAAGCCGACAGCACGACTCGCCGCGCTCAAAGCGGATTGGGATTAGGTTTAACAATTGTCCGCCATCTAACCGAACTGCACGGCGGAAAAATAAACGCCGCAAGTTCCGGCGCGGGAAAAGGCTCGACCTTTACGATTGAACTTCCGTACAAATCAAGCTGCGAACAAACGGCAAAACCAAAAACCACAAGTTCAATCAGGGAAGACAACGGCAATTTAAAAGATGTCAGAATTTTGTTGGTTGACGACAATTGCGAAGGATTGCAGCCGTTAAAGATGCTTTTGGAAATCAAACAAGCCGTTGTCGAATGCGTTGATTCGGCACACGGCGCGTTGAAAAAATTAGCCGATGAACGCTTTCATATTCTCATCAGCGACATCGGAATGCCGGATATGGACGGTTACGAATTGCTGAAAGCTGTGCGCGGAATGAATAGCAGCAAAAACAGGGAAATTCCGGCAATTGCGCTGACGGCTTATGCTTCCATTCAAGACCGCGAACGCGCCTTAAACGCCGGTTTTCAACAGCATCTTTCCAAACCAATTGATTTTGATCAATTTCTTTCGGCGATTGAAAATCTGGTAAATCAAACAAAATGAATGCTCCGAAACCCGAAAAATTAATCTGCGAATCGTGCGGCAAAGAATTTGACTGCGGCGCGAAAGTCGGAAAATGTTGGTGTTTTGAAGTTGAAGTTGATAAAAAAACTCTGACACAATTGCAGGAATATTATAAAAGTTGTGTATGCGAAGATTGTTTGCAAAAACTGCAATCTGAGGAAAAAATATTATGAAAATTTTAAGCCCGAAAATTCACGGTTATCTCGATTTTTTAACGGTCATAATCTTCGCACTCGCGCCGACGTTGTTCGGTTTCGACGGTTTGCCCGCGACGATTTCTTACGTTTTAGCCGTCGTGCATCTGCTTTTAACATTGGCGACGGCGTTTCCGTTTGGAATCGTCAAAATCGTGCCGCTTCTCGTTCACGGCGGCATCGAATTGATTGTCGCCATCACATTGGTAATTTTGCCTTTTATTCTGGGCTTTACCGGAGCGGCGCGAAATTTCTTCATCGGCATCGGCATCATTATTTTTATTGTTTGGCTGCTTTCCGATTACAAAACAAACAAAAAACCGGCGGTTAGAAGAACTAGCCACGAATTACACAAACAACACGAATAAATTGTTTTCAATTCGTGTTATTCGCGTTATTCGTGGCAAAATCATTAAATGAAAAAAATAATATCCTTAACGCTCATTACGCTTTTGACGCAGTTGCTTTTTGTTCACTCGACTTTTGCCGGAACTAAAGAGGAAAAGTTCAGCGAAAAGATGAAAACTGAAATATCTAAAATTGGTACTGGTCAAGATGCAAAAGTAAAATTGAAATTAAAAGACGGGACAAAAATCAAAGGTTACATAATGGAAGCCAATGAAAATCAATTTGTCGTGATGAATACGAAAACGGGTCAAGCCTTGCCGGTAGCTTATCCTCAAGTTGGGCAGGCGAAAGGGAACAATCTTTCGACTGGCGTTGTAATTGTAATTGGTGTTGCAGTTCTTATAGCAGTTGTTTTTATTGTAGGAAGCAGTCTTAAATAATTATAGTGAACTGTTAGTAATTGGAAAGACGGCTGAATTTTTGATTTCAGTCGTCTTTTTTATTAAGGTATTGAAATTAAAGAGATAAAAATATTCAATTATGGCAAAAAAGAAAAGTAAATTTTTAAGCGGCAAACGCATTGACCCGACACCGATTGATAAAAACACGGCGTTGGCGGATTTGATTGACGAATCATTTATGGCGTATAACGCGGCGCGGATTCGGGAAGCGTGTCAGCTTTTTTCGCGGAAAATGCTCGAACCGGACACCACCATCGGCATAACTTTGACCGGCGCATTGACTCCGGCGGGACTTGGGATTTCCGCGCTGATTCCGTTGATTAAAGCCGGATTTATTGATTGGATTATTTCGACGGGCGCGAATCTTTATCACGACACGCATTTCGGCATCGGTTTGAGTCTGCATCAGGGCGACGCGAAACTCGACGATAGAATTTTGCGCGAAGAAGAGGTCGTGCGGATTTTCGACATTTTTTTCGATTACAGCGTTTTGCTCGACACCGACGAGTTTTTCCGCCGCCTTATCGAACACGACGAATTTCAAAAAACGATGTCGTCGGCGGAATTTCATTATCTCGCCGGAAAATATATCCGCGAACGCGAAAAAAAACTCGGCATCACAGACAAATCTTTATTGGCTGTTTGCTACGAATACGGCGTTCCGGTTTATACTTCGTCGCCCGGCGATTCGTCAATCGGAATGAACATCGCCGCCAAAGAATTGCAGGGCGGAAAGCTGATTTTGAATCCGAATCTCGATGTCAACGAAACCGCTTCAATCGTCTTGGCGGCAAAACGCGGCGTTATCCAACACGGCAAAAAATCGAAAAAAGGCGGCAAATCCGCGATCTTTATTCTCGGCGGTGGCAGTCCGAAAAACTTCGCGCTCCAAACCGAACCGCAGATTCAGGAAGTTCTCGGCATTGACGAAAAGGGACACGATTACTTTTTGCAGGTGACGGATGCGCGTCCCGACACGGGCGGACTTAGCGGCGCAACTCCTTCGGAGGCAGTCAGTTGGGGGAAAATTAATCCCGACCAATTACCGGGAACAGTCGTCGCTTATGTTGATTCGACGGTTGCGCTGCCACTGATTACGGCTTACGCGCTGGCACGGCACGAGCCGCGTGAACCGAAACGCCTTTATGATCGCCGCGATGAGTTTATGAAACTTTTGCAGAGCGAATACGATAAATCAACTCGTCGTTAGAAAAGTGTAATTTAGCAAATAATAAATTTATTAATTACAGACTATTGAGATTTAATTTGGAACTTTTGAAGCTACCGCGATATCCGCTGCTATATCAAAGAATGCTTGTGCGAAATCAAATAGTTTTGAAGCCCTGTCTTCGGGCGCAATTTTTTCCAATTTATAAACTTCGATGATCTCTTTGCGTTGGGCTAAAGAAAGCGTTGCGTTTCCAATTTCATTATATCTAAAGAAAAGCGACTTTTCCCAAGCTCCCGCGCTACTTATTAAGGTATCCTTAAAAAAGCCTTTTGGTAAAGTAGTAGCCAAATTTCTTATTTTCTTTGTCGTTAATGAAGTTGAAACAACAATTTCTTTATCGTCAGTTGAATTCAAATAAATTTGAGTTGATAAATAGATTTCCTTTAGTAAAACAGAAATTTGTTTTTTCTTGGACAAAGGTAATTTTTGAATTGCTTTGTCGTTAGAAGGGGTTTGAGCATTGCCACTAATTGAGCAGAAAGTTAAAAAAAGTAACAAAAAAAAATATTTTCATTTTCACAATTCTTGAATTGTAAAGATTTACATTATTTTTGTAAAGTTATTCATAATTTAGGAATAAAAATTTAGATATTAACGGCTAATAAAGACTATGAAATTACAAGCCGAATTAAATAACGAAAAACACGAAATCGAAATCAAGCGCGACGGTGAAAAAGTTTTTGCGCGGGTTGATGATCGTGAATACAATCTCGAAGCGTCGGAAGTCGAGCCGAATGTTTATTTACTCAAAAACGATAATCAAATTTATCAAATTTACGTTGCGCCGAACGGGATTGTAAATATCGGCAATCATCAATTGGAAATAAATTTGATTGACCCGAAACGTCTGCGTGGTTCAAACGCGGCTGGCGCGAATGCGGAAGGGATTTCCGAAATCAAAACGGCAATGCCGGGAAAACTCGTGCGCGTTTTAACGGAAGTCGGCGCGGAAATCAAACAGGGCGAAGGCGTTTTGGTCGTCGAAGCGATGAAAATGCAAAACGAAATGAAGTCGCCGAAAGACGGCATCATCAAAGAAATTCGTTTTGATGAAGGCGCAACCGTCAATGCCGGAGATGTGCTGGCAGTAATTGAATAAGTTCAAGGTTTCAAGTTCAAGGTTTCAAGTTCAAGGTTTCAAGTTCAAGATTCAAAACTGAATGTTAAAAACTCAAAATTCAAAATCCGCAGAAATCCAAAATCCAAAATCTAAAATCCAAAATCCAAATCTTCGCATTTTATTGTGGGATATTGACGGAACGCTGACGCGCTCGACGGTGCAGGGGGGTTATAAAAAATATTTCTCCGCGACGATGCAAAAGGTTTTCGGAAGCCCGGGAAATCTCGATAAAATAACGCCTTCGGGAATGACGGACACGCAAATAATGTTCGAAGCATTGCGCGATAACGGAATTACAACAGAGAAAATTTTCAGCCAAAAAGAAGATATTTTGAAAGTATTTAAAATCGAAATGACCGCCGTGATCGAGAAAAACGGCGAACCATACCAAATTTTGCCGGGAGCGCGTGAGATTTTGGAAGAAACCGACAAAAATCCGAATTTTATCAACGCACTTTTGACCGGAAATCTTTCGGTTGCGGCGGAAATTAAATTAAAATCTGTCGGACTTTGGCAATACTTTGAAAATTCTCCAAATGTTTTCGGTGAAATTTCACACAACCGCAACGATTTGACAGTCGAAGCGGGAAAATTATTCAGCGAAAGATACGATTTTAATTTTGATCCGCAGCAATTTATCGTCGTCGGCGACACGTCGAACGATATTACCTGTGCGCGGCATTTTGGAGCAAAAATAATCGCGGTTGCCACGGGCAGAAATCAAACGAAAGAAAAACTTTTATCTCATCAACCCGACGCTGTTTTGGAAAATCTCGCTGATACGGCGAAAGTTTTGCATTTACTTAAAACTCTTTAAACCGCAAAATCCGTGCTGTCAAAACTCAGCTCGACTTTATCCATTTTTGTAGAGAAGAAAATTTCTGATTTAGTTGAATCTTCTGTGTCTTGCGAATAAAAAGGTTATATTTTTTCAACATCGTATATTCCACGATATTGGAAAAACCCAAACGAAACACAACTTTATAAACCTTATCATTTGATTTATCAATCTCAATAATGGATATAGTCGAGCTAAACACTACGTTGGAGAGCCGCACGCAGCAATCCCGGCACAGTCGGGTCTTTTCGCAAGTCTGCAAACCTTTCCGGGAACATTGATTCAAAGAGGTTATTTAAAAATACGATTGTGTAAATAGTGTGCGTGTGAGAACTACGTTGAGTTGCCGCGCCGGTTGCAGGATTAACAATGCCGTCTGCACTAACGGGCGATCCTTGCGCTTTGATGGCAACTTGAAAAGAGAGAATCCATCTAAAGAGAAGATCACTTTTTTGACCATCAACCAAAAGCGGTTCGGAAGGCTTATCCCACTGGAAAATAGTATGTTTTTTCGACTCTTCACTAAGAAAAAATTGAACCAGCATTACATCGTCTGCAATGTTGGGCTGCTGCTGACCTACGGATTTATCAAGATTATAAAACGGGCGGTGTCTATGTGCCATAAAAAAAACCTCCTAAGATAATTTGGAAAATTGTTATCTGAAGGAATAGTTATAACAAAATTATGCTGTAATACGCTGTTCTGCAAATTCCGGCTATCCTTCTGAATTATTTATCAGACTACAAATGCCGCAATTTTTTGCGTATTATCAAACCTTTATAATTTGCTGAAATCGCAGCGCGTCTTCCGTCATATAAATGTTGTTGAAAAAAACGTAGGAACGATTGTTTTTCGGCAGAAGCGACACTAATTCTTCCAATTCGCCTTCTTCGTATTTGTATCGAAAACCGGTCATTCCGTGCAGACGGTAATAACATTTATCGGGCGTAACGGTGTGTTTTTGGAAAGGATCAACGACGTGCCATAAATCGAATTGATCGCAAATGTCTTTGATAACTTCGTCGTCCCAATCGCCGCGCGGCTCCCAAGCTAAATTTAACTTTCCGCGTTTGATGTCGGAAAAGAATTTTTCAAGATTTATAATGTTTTCCGCGTAAGGTTTAAAACTCGCCGGACATTGAAACAAAATTGTTTTTGCCTTCAACGCATTCGCGCAGGCAAGCGTCATTTCCCAAGCCTCTTTAACAATCGACGTCGGCTTGAAATATCCGGCTTCTTCCTTTTCCGCGTCCGACAATTTTCTTTTCAAACGCCTGAAAGTCGGGCTTTTCGCTTCGTGCGTGATAAGCTGCCACGCTTTTAAAGTAAATGCAAAATCGTCGGGCATTTCCGCCCGCCAGCGTTCGAGCGTGGCAATTTGCGGCGGTTGATAAAACGTTTGCTGAACTTCGACGCACGAAAACAGTTTGGCATATTCAACTTTGTTAAGGCGAAAACCGCACGTGCCGATGTTTATTTT
The DNA here is from genome assembly GCA_038232235.1 of Pyrinomonadales bacterium. Classification (GTDB taxonomy): domain Bacteria; phylum Acidobacteriota; class Blastocatellia; order Pyrinomonadales; family Pyrinomonadaceae. The sequence continues at coordinate 41,208 of JBBSIE010000003.1, forward strand.
CATACAAGATTTATCGTTCAAAATCGGATTTTACAAATGCGCCGCACAGTATTTGCAGAAAACCGCGTCCGCGTCGTGTCCTTCGGACGAACAAGCGAGACAAGATTGTGCCGATCACGGTTACGAGCGCGAGAACCGCGAGAATGAAAACGCCGATCTTCTTTGCGCTCGCTCTCAGCGCGTTGTTTAGCGTTTGCGCTTCGGTTAAGAATTCCATCATTTTTAAGACACGGAAAACTCGCAAAAGCCGCAAAATTCTGACGGTTAAAAGATACTGCACGCCCGGCACAACAAGGCTCAAATACGTCGGCAAAATCGAAAGAATGTCAATTATCCCGAAAAAACTCAGCGCGTAACGCCACGGACGGCGGACGCTGATCAAGCGAAATAGATATTCAATCGAAAAAAGAATTGTAAAAAACCATTCCGCCGCGTAAAGAAAATCGCCGTATTTTTCTTGATAGCTGTTCACGCTGTCCAAAATGACGACAATGACGCTCAAAATAATCGCCAAAATCAGAATAACGTCAAACGCGCGTCCGGCGGCGGTGTCGGCTTCAAAGATTACTTCGTGAAGTTTTTTGCGCCAATGCGATTCGGGAATTTCGCGGATTTCCGGTTTCATTAAATCATTTTATCAGACAATTTTAAGTTCGATGAAAGCCGCGCTCGATATCCTTCATCGTCAGACGCAAAATAACGGGTCGTCCGTGCGGGCAAGTCGTCGGCGACGAAGTAATCAAAAGCCGATCAATCAGCCATTGCATTTTTTCCGGCGTAAGTTTCATATTTATTTTGACGGCGGCTTTGCAAGCCAAGGTTGCGGCGATGTCGTCGCGCAGAGTTTCACGCGCGTTGCCGCGTTTTACGCTGTCGAGCGAATCTAAAATTTCCGCCAGCAAATTTCGCACTTCGGACGGCGGCAAATCAGTCGGCACGGCTTTGATCGCAATCGTTCTGCCCGACAGACGCATCAGTGCGAAACCGACATTTTCCAATTCTTCTTCAACCAGATCAAAAGCGACAGCTTGCGCGGGCGTTAAATCGAAGGTTTCAGGCAATAAAAGATTTTGCGATTCGATTTTGCGTTCGTGTTCTTTTTTGCGGAATTTATCAAACAAAATCCGCTCGTGCGCGACGTGCTGGTCAATTAAAAGCATTCCTTCGTCGTCAACCGCGATAATATAACTGTTGTGAAGCTGCGAAATCGGGCGGATTTTCGACGATGAAAGATTTTCGATTCCAATCTCTTTAACGACCTTTTCGGCGGAATTGACCGGCGGCAGGATTTCATAATTATTTGGTTCTTGGTTGTTGGTTTGTGGTCGTTGGTCTTCGTTTTGAAATCTGGAATCTGGAATCTGGAATCTGGAATCTTCACGACTTTGGGCGAATTGCTCGAAATCGTTTGAGAAAACTTCGACGGTTGACTCGTTTTCAACTTTTTCAAAAGATTTTTCGTCGGTTGAAGTTTCTAAATTTTCAAATGAATTTTCTAATTTATCAACTGCATTTTCGATTTCATCGGAAATAATAATTCGCGGATTGTCGTCGGAAGTTTGAAATTCGATTCGCGGCTGTTCAATTGATTCGTTTTTTTGCGGAACTTCGGAAATTTGAGAATCCGGCGAACTTTGAACTTCTTCGCGCACAATTCCGGCGTTTTGCAAAGATGCGCGAATCGCTTCGGCAATCACGTCTTTAACGGCTTGCGAACGGCGAAAACGGACTTCGGTTTTTGACGGGTGAACATTGACATCAATTTCTTCAAGCGGAATTTCCAAAAACAAAAAAGCAACCGGATAAACGCCGTGCGGCAAAACGGCGCGAAAACCTTCGAGCAAACCGCCCGCGATGATTTTGTCGCGGACAAATCGCCCGTTGATAAAAAAGAATTGGGCTTCGCGCGTCGTTCGACGTTCACGCGGCGCAGACACAAAACCTTTGATTTTGGCGATAAATTCGCGCCCGCCGTCAACGGGCAAAAGGCTTTCAATCAAATTTGCGCCGAAGATTTGATATGACCGCTCGCGCAAATCTTTGGCTGGAGCGAGCCGCAAATTTTCGCGTCCGTTGTTGGTCAAAGTAAAAGCGATTTCGGGATTTGCCAAGGCGTAATGCGTTACGATATTTGTAATGTGGTAATTTTCCGTCGCTTCCGAACGCATAAATTTTCGCCGCGCCGGAGTGTTGAAAAACAAATCGCGGACGCTCAAAGTCGTTCCGGTCGGACGCGCGAAATCTTTGACATCAATAAGTTTTCCGCCTTCGATCAAAACTCTAGTTGCCGCCGCGTCTTCTTCGGTTTTTGTAACAAGCTCGACTTTGGCGACCGACGCAATCGAAGCCAATGCTTCGCCGCGAAAGCCGAGCGTGTTGATCGCGCCCAAATCTTCGAGCGTTTTGATCTTCGATGTCGCGTGGCGTTCAAACGCCAAAATCGCGTCGTCGCGCAACATTCCTTCTCCGTCGTCAGACACGCGCATCAAACGTCTGCCGCCGAGTTCGATGTCAATGTTTATGCGGCTTGCGTCCGCGTCAATCGCGTTTTCGACTAACTCTTTAACAACCGAAGCAGGACGTTCGACGACTTCGCCCGCCGCGATTTGATTTGCCAGATTGTCAGGCAGAATTTTAATTTTGTTCATTTACAGCAATCCTCAATTTTTCTTTTTTATTATCAGTCAAAGTAACCCAAATTCAAAAAGTTAAAAATATTCGTCAAACACTTAGCGACAATTTTCACAAGCCGTCTTTGCCTAACATCGAACGACTATGATATTCTTTTTCCTTTGTTATCATACCTTTTTAACAGTCTATTACTGAGGAGCAAATTATAAAATGGCTAACGAAGGAAACGGACAAGTCGGACACATCGCGCAGATTATTGGTCCGGTTGTTGACGTAGAATTTTCAGATAATTATTTACCGCCGATTTATCAGGCTTTACGCATTACGTCGGAAGGTTTCGATGTTGAAACGCCGGTTGACGTGATCGTCGAAGTTCAGCAGCATTTGGGCGAAGGGCGTGTGCGCGCGGTTTCGATGCTTCCGACGGACGGAATGGTGCGCGGAATGAAAGCAATTGACACGGGCAACACGATTACTGTTCCCGTCGGAGTTCCGACGCTTGGAAGAGTAATGAACGTCATCGGCGATTCGGTTGACGAACTCGGTCCGGTTGTTTCGGAACAGCGCGATTCGATTCACCGCCACGCGCCGACGTTTGACGAACAGGCGACGGAACTCGAAATGTTTGAAACGGGAATCAAGGTCATTGACCTTATTCAACCTTTCAAACGCGGCGGAAAAATCGGTTTGTTCGGCGGCGCGGGCGTTGGCAAAACGGTTTTGATTCAAGAACTTATTACCAATATCGCCACCGAACACAGCGGTTACTCGGTGTTTGCCGGTGTCGGTGAACGCACACGCGAAGGCAACGATTTGCTCAGGGAATTTGTCGAGTCGGGCGTTATTTCGTACGGGCAGGAATTTCTTGATAATTTTGAAGAAACGGGCGTTTTTGATATGACGAAAGTTGACAAAAACGCTTTGAAGGATTCAAAAGTAGCTTTGATTTACGGGCAGATGACCGAACCGCCGGGAGCGCGTCTGCGCGTCGCTCTTTCAGGTTTGACGGTTGCCGAATATTTCCGCGACCAGGGAAATGACGTGCTGTTTTTCGTTGACAACATTTTCAGATTTACGCAAGCCGGCTCGGAAGTTTCCGCACTCTTGGGACGTATGCCGTCGGCGGTTGGTTATCAGCCGACGCTCGCTTCGGAAATGGGCGAAATGCAGGAGCGAATTACGTCAACTAAAACGGGCGCGATTACTTCGATTCAAGCTGTTTATGTTCCGGCGGACGATTATACCGATCCTGCGCCCGCAACGACATTTGCTCACCTTGACGCGGTAACGGCTTTGTCGCGGCAAATCGTCGAACTCGGAATTTATCCGGCGGTTGATCCGCTCGCTTCCAACTCGACGATTTTAACTCCTGATATTGTCGGCGAAGAACATTACAACACGGCACAGGAAATCAAAAAGATTTTGCAGCGTTATAAAGATTTGCAGGACATCATCGCCATTCTCGGTCTTGATGAATTGAGTGAAGACGATAAATTAACCGTCGCGCGGGCGCGTAAAATTCAACGCTTTTTCTCACAGCCGTTTTTCGTCGGCGAACAATTCACGGGTTTGAAAGGCGAATACGTCAAAGTCGAAGACACCATCAAAGGTTTCCGCGAAATTCTCGACGGAAAATGCGACGATATGCCCGAACAGTCATTTTATATGGTCGGCACAATCGAACAAGCCAGAGAAAAAGCCAAGAAAATGGCGGCAGGAGCTTAAAAAGTTTTTGGTATTTAGTTTTTAGTCTTTGGTTAATTGAATCAGGGCGATTATTGATTTTTAATCAAATCTGATTTGCAGAAGACTAAAAACTAGAAACCAAAAAACTAAAGAATAAAGAAATGTTGAATTTAGAAATTGTAACGCCCGAGAAAAAGGTTTTAAGTGAAGCGGTTGAATCGGTTACGATTCCGACGGCAAGTGGTGAAGTCGGTATTTTGTCTAATCACGCACCATTAATTTCTTCGCTCAAGCCGGGAATTTTATCTTACACAAAAGGCGGCGCGACAGAAAAAATGGTTATTTCCGGCGGTTTTGTTGAAGTCAGTGCCGATAGTGTTTCAATTTTGGCTGATGTCGCTGAAACTTCCGGTGAGATAAATGTTGAAGCGGCAAAAACCGAGCGCGATGCGGCTGAAAAAGAATTGAACGCTTGGAAAGGTTCAGAAGAAGAATTTGAAGCGGAAACGGAACGCTTCGAAAGAGCGCAGGCTCGACTTCAACTGTCTTCGGGAAGATAAATCTTTTGATTAATATGAAAAAAGGTTAGCGGAAGTAAATTTTCCGCTAACCTTTTTATCTTTGAAAAATTCCAATAAACTACGCGCTTGCTTTTGAAACTTCCTGAACGACTTCCGCCGTTTTATTGTCGTTGGTGTTAATGGCGATGTCGGCTTGCGCGACCATTCCGCAGCAACCGCCATTTTCGTCAATCACGGCAATCCGTCTTATTTGATTGTCTTCCATCATATTACAGCAATCTTCAACCGATGTGTCGGGCGTAACCGTAATTACATTTTTGGTCATTATATCGCCCGCCGTCAAATCGAGCGGATTTTTCCCTTCGGCAACTGCGCGGCAAGTAATATCGCGGTCGGTAATCATTCCGATTGGCTTATTGTGCGCCATATCTTCAACCACCGGAATACATCCACAATCATTTGTAACCATCATTTTCGCCACTTCCTGCAAACTCGCATCGGCTGTGCAGCAAGCCGGACTTTCCGTCATAATTTCATTAACTAACATATTTTTTTCTCCTTTTAAATAAATGTTACATACCCGTATGTATGTATTTAAAACACCTTATCGTGCTTTTTGTCTTATATCTTGTTATATGCAAAGAGCATACCAACTTGTCGAAAGGCGAATGGCAAATGATGAAAGGAGAAAGTAGTTGTAGTTCGCAAAATTTTAGTAGACCTAAAATTATTAACATTTATTTAAGATTGACTTTACAACTTATTAACCTGACGACTTTAAGATTTTGATTTGATAATCAAATTCAAATTTTTAATGACGACGAAGCCTATAAATTCGGTTTTCGCACAAATCTATTTAATCACAAAACAATCAAGGTTTTTATAAGGAGAATTTTTATGAAATTAACCGGAAACGAAAGAATAAAAAATATTTTATTCATTTTCGCGTTCACTTTTTTATTGACATCCGTCAATTACGGACAGGCGGATTACGCTAAAATTGTCGGAACAATCAGCGATTCGGTCGGGGCGTTTATTCCGAATGCGTCTGTTACTATCAAAAATGAAAAAACAGGTCAGGAAAGAACTGTAACTTCAAATAATGAGGGAAGTTACACCGTTACTAATTTAAGACCCTCATTCTACACAATCAGAATTACCGCGCCGGGATTTGCGGATTCGGAACAGCAAAATATTCAGCTTTCCGTCAGTCAGGAATTGACTTACAGCGCACAGTTGCAGCCTGCCGGAACAAGCGCGGTGGTGAATGTTATCAGCGCGTCAGACGCGCCTTTGAATACGGCTTCGGCGAGTTTGGGCGCGAACGTCAACCAGCGCGAAGTCGAAGGTTTACCGATCAATGGTCGCCAGCTTTCACAGCTTTATTTACAGGCTCCGGGCGCGGTTAATTCCGGTTCGGGAACTTTTAACGACATCCGTTTTTCGGGTCGCGCCGTTGACCAGAACGTCATTCGTTATGACGGCGTAGAAGGAACGGCGATTATTGACAGTTCGCCGGGAGTTTTGAACGGTGAAGTCGCTTCGCCTTTCCGTTTGCAGACGAGTCTCGAAAACATTCAGGAATTTCGCGTTGAATCCAGCAATTTTACGGCGGAATTAGGCACGGGAACGGGCGGACAAATCAGCGTCGTCAGCAAATCCGGCGGCAATGAATTTCATGGTTCGGCGTTTGAATATCTGCGCCGCAGCGCGCTCGATTCGCGCAACTATTTTGACAATATTACCCAGGGAATTCCGAAAAGTGATTTGAAACTCGACCAATTCGGCGGTTCAATCGGCGGACCGATTGTTAAAGACAGATTCTTCTTTTTCGGCAGTTATGAAGGTTATCGCGTGCGTTCCGGGTTAAACTTTGTCGAAGCCGCGCCGAGTTTGGCTTTAGCACAGCCGGGCGCGATTATTCCCGGCATGACTACGCCGGTCAATCCGGCGATTCGACCGTTTATCGCGGCTTTTCGTTCACCTGATGCGGTCTTAGTTCCCAACGCGGCAGTTACTCCGGGTTTTGAAATTCTACAGCTTCAGGATAATGAAAAAACCGATGAAAATGCCTTCGGTTTGCGGCTTGATTTGAAAGCCAATGCCAAGAATAGTTTTTATCTGCGATATTACCGTGATCAGGCGAAGGACAACACGCCGGAAGGCATTACAGGTCGTCGGACACTTATTACCGCCACGCCGCAAAATGCCGTTTTAGGCTGGACTTCGATTATCGGTTCAAACCAAGTGAACGAATTCCGGCTCGGTTTTAACGGCGCGAAAACCCGCATCAATGGTTCTGCTCCAACCGTCAACGGATTCGATTTGTCTGCCGTTACAATAAATATTTCCGGCAGCGTCGCCAATTCAGGTATTGCTGGACAGGGAACTTCGTCAGGCATCGCAATTCCGGGCGGACTGGTTCGCGCCAACAGCGCGACCAACGGACGCGGCGCACCATACACGCCGTATTCGGTTTCATTTATTGACAGTTACAGTTGGACGCGGGGCAATCACAACATAAAATTCGGCGGCGAGTTGCGCCTGATTCGTCTTTACACAGATCGTCAAGGCGGAACAACTTATACATTTTCAAATCTTGCCGCTTTCTTAAACAATTCGCCTTCGCAGCTTCAATATCTCGGCGATGTCAGCGATCCGAGTCCGTTCAACAACGGTTTGAGCGGTCAACCGCTGGCGAAACAGGAATATTACATCGGTTACGGTCAGGACGAATGGAAAATTCGCCCGAACTTTACGTTGAGTTACGGCTTGCGCTACGAATATTACACGCCGCTGCGTGAAGCGAATAACAAACAGGTTTTGTTCAACATTGACACCGGAACGCTCAAGCCTTCGGATCAACCGGCATTTAAATCTTCAAAAACGAATTTCGGTCCGCGAGTCGCGTTCACGTGGTCACCGAATCAAGACGGCGATGGATTTTTCGCCGGCGGCAAAACGCTTCTGCGCGGCGGTTTCGGCATCTATTACGGTCCGGGGCAAACCGAAGACCAGATTCAGCCGATTGAGAGCGACCGTATTTCTTCGACGATTTCGAGCGGTTCGCTGCTCGCTTTCCCGGCGAATATTCCGGCGATTGTTGACAACTTCAACAACAACCCGCTCAATCGCCAATTCCAGCCGCGCGCCTATTCCAACAACTACAAAATTCCCGAACAGGTTTTTCAATACACGGCTTCGTGGCAGCAGGAATTGCCGTATAATGTCGTTTCCACCGTCGCGTATGTCGGAAGTAAAGGACGAAATTTGTTTCTGCGAAGCGTCACCAACCAGATTCTGCCCGGTCAGACGACCATCGTTGACGGCACGAATTTACCGACCGGAACGGGCGTGGTCAACCGCACGAACGCCGCCGGACAGATGATCGGCGTGAATACGATTCGCCAGTTCGATATTATTTCCGGCACGACGCAAAATCGTCCCTACGCCGAAATTGACTATAAAACTTCGGGCGGACGCGACCGCTACGACTCATTGCAGCTTTCACTCCAGCGCAGATTTCAGCAGGGTTTGACCTTAAACGCGCAATATACTTACGGCTACAGCCGCGGAACTTCGGGCGGATCGAACGAAGCCAGAACGTCGGCGCAGCTCGACAATTTTGAAGCCGATTACGGCGCGAACAACTTCGATGTCAGACATTCGTTCAATTTGAGTGCGCTGTATGATTTGCCCGTCGGCAAAGGCAGACTGGTTGATTTCGGCAGAACCGGCAATTATCTGCTCGGTGGCTGGACGGTCGGTGGCATCATCAACGCCCACAGCGGCTTGCCGATTGAAGTCGGCATCGTCCGCCCGGATGTCGTCATTCAATGCACGAACCCGGCGGCGGGCTGCACGGCGGGACAGGTTCGCGCTCTTCCCGGCACGATCAACGCGGCTAATCCGCTTCCCGCCGGGTTTACGGCGGTTGTCAATGTTCCCGGCGGCGGCGCGTCGCGCAACGTCCGCCGACCGGATTTGATTGCCGGTGTCAGTCCGTATTTGAACAACGACCGTAACTTTTTGAATCCGGCGGCGTTTGCGGCACCCGCGCCGGGAACTTTCGGCAACTTGGAGCGCAACGCTTTGAAAGGTCCGATTTTCCGTCAGTTTGATTTAGTTCTGTCAAAACGATTTCTAATTAGAGAACAGATGAATTTTGAATTTCGCGCGGAAATTTTCAATATTTTCAATCTGACGAATTTCGCCAACCCTTCCGCGACATTAAGCAATTCGCTCGGCACACTCCAACCCGGACAGCCTTACACGCAAAGCACCGCCGGTTCGACCTTCGGTTTGCTTCGTTCGACGGTGGCGAGAACGGTCGGTTTGGGAACAAACAGACAGATTCAATTTGCGTTCAGATTCAATTTCTAATCGGACAATCGGTAGAATTTAATAATTAAAAGGCGGGAGAATTATTCAAGTTCTCCCGCCTTTTAATTATTTTGATTAAATCAACCGTTTAATTCGCACTTTTTGCTTCCTGCTCTTTCGATTGATAAGCCGGCAGCGAAACACGCGCATTCGGTTCTTTTTTCAAACCTAAAGCCCAATCCGCCTGCATCAGCGTATGAATATCGCGCGTTCCTTCGTAAATAATCGCGGCTTTACAGTTTCGCAAATAGCGTTCGACCGGATAATCATTCGTATAACCGTTCGCGCCGTGAACTTCAATCGCCATCGAAGCCGCTTTTTCACTGCGAATTGTCGCCTGCCATTTTGCCAAACTCGCCGCTTTCGTCGAATTTTTCCCTTCATTTTTCAGCCAACCGGCTTTTAACCACAAAAGATGACACATTTCATAATCGGCTTGCATTTCAGCAATTTTCTGTTTGACGAGCTGAAAATTGGCGATTGTCTGCCCTTGAACTTCGCGCGTGTTTGCGTATTCAACCGACGCATCACGACTCGCTTTAATCACGCCGGTTGCGCCGGAAGCGACAGTGTAACGCCCGTTTTCGAGTGAAAACATCGCAATCTTAAAACCTTCGCCTTCGCGTCCCAACATATTTTCCTGCGGAACGCGAACATCCTGCAAAGTAAAATAACCCGTATCGCCGGCGCGAATTCCCATTTTCCCGTGCAGCGTTCCCGACGAAAAACCTTCCATCGAACGCTCGACGATAAAACAGCTCATTCCCGAATGATCGCGGTTTTTACGTTTTTCTTCGTCCGTCCAGCAGAAAAATAAAAAATTATCGGCGGTGTTTCCGAGTGAAATCCACATTTTCTCACCGTTCAAAATCCAGTCGTCGCCGTCGCGTTTCGCCGACGAACGCATTCCGATAACATCGCTGCCCGCGTTCGGTTCGGTCAAGCCGAATGTCGCCAATTTTTCGCCTTTCGCCTGCGGCACGAGATATTTTTGCTTCTGTTCTTCCGTCCCCCAAGTCAATAGAGACAAAGAGTTTAACCCGCAATGAACGCTCATCACGACGCGCATAAAAGTATCGCACGCTTCGAGTTCTTCGCAAACTAATCCGAGCGAAATATAATCAAAACCCGCGCCGCCGTATTGTTCGGGGATGCACACGCCCAAAAGTCCGAGTTCGCCCATTTTTGTAAAAATAGATTTTTCAAAATGCTGCTTTTCGTCCCACTCTTTGATATACGGCGCAACTTCGCCCTTCACAAATTCCCGCACGGTTTTTTGTAACGCCAGATGTTCTTCGGTTAATTCAAAATCAATCACAGTTTTATAAATATCCTCTCAATAAAGTATTGTATTTTTTTAATCTAAAACATTTTAACATCTTCAATAAATTTAGACTAACCTGACGAAATTTAGGATTATCAAAAGCAGGAAGAACATTTTTGTCGGTTTGGAATCAGAACTGCACTTTTGTCGCCAATTTTGTTTCTGCTTTTTTGCTTTAATGTGTAGGCTTGATGTATTATTTTATTGAGATTATGAAAAAACTTCTTTCGGGGATTTCGCTAATTCTATTCTTGGTTTGTACAAATTTCGCGCAGATGGAAAAACAGAAAACTAAAATCGCCGAAGACATTCGCAATGTGATGAACGAACAAACGGCGGCGTGGAATCGCGGCGACATCGAAGGCTTTATGAAAGGCTATTGGAATTCGCCGGAACTCAAATTTGTTTCGGGCGCAAATGTTACGAAAGGCTGGCAACCGACGCTTGATCGTTACAAGAGAACTTACGATTCAAAGGCGAAAATGGGCGTTCTGACATTTTCCGATTTGGAAGTAGATGTATTGTCAAAAGACGCAGCGGTTGTGCTTGGAAGTTGGGCTTTGCAGAGAGAAGGCGACGAACCGCACGGAAAATTTACGCTGATTTTTAGAAAATTCAAAGACGGCTGGAAAATCGTTCACGACCATACATCTTAGTTTCACTGTTTTATTAATCTTTTCAATTCTTCGACGGCAAGCGGATATTCGGTAAAGCGTTTGTTGCCATAATCTTTAACCCATTCAAAATGCTTTCGCGCTTCTTCCGTTTTGCCTTTTAATAATAAATCCATTCCAAGATAAGTATGCGCTTCGGTTTTCTTGTCGTTATCAACGGCAAGCTGCATCAATTCCTGCTCGCTGATTTCTCCGCTTAAATAACGAACGGCGTTGTAAATCCAAGTGTTTGTATTAGATTTCTTCGCGGCTTCAAACAATATCTTTTGCGCTTCGGGAAACATTCCCGCTTTGCGATAACCGAAGTTTGCATAGATCACCATATAGGTCGAAGTGCTGTCCTTCCATCCGTGATTATCGAGAAACGCCCGTGAATCAGCGGCAATCTCGCGTCCATAATTTCCTTCGTATAAATAATTCAAGGCACGATTATTAAGTGCTTCATAACCGTTCGGGACGAGTTCGAGAAATTTTGTCCACGATTCTATCGCTTCCTGATAACGACCTGTTTTGCTGTAAGCGTTGCTCAGATGGTATCTGGCATTTTGATATGAAGGATTGAGGCGCAAAGCGGTTTCCAAAGGTTCGACGGCTTCGGTGAATTTTCCCAAACGCATATACATCAAGCCGATATTATGATAATTCGCGGACTGGTCGGGATTGAGTTCAGCCGATTTTTTATAATTTGTAATCGCTTCTTCAAATTTCCCGGTGCTGCTCAGAACATTTCCGGTCATATTGTAAATGCGTCCGTCTTTCGGACTGAGCCTTTTCGCTTCATTCAATTCGGCTAATGCTTCATCATAGCGGCGAAGATTTGACAAAGTAACCGCCAAATTAATATGTGCCAAAACGTTGTCGGGAGCAAGGCGAACTGCTGTTTTCATCGGTTCAAAAGCATCTCCGGCTCTGCCTACGCTTCCGTAAGCAGTTCCGATTCCCAAATATGCGGAAGCTAAATTCGGATTGAGTTTGATTGCTTCTTTGTATGATTCGATTGCCGCGTCAAACTGTTTTTGAGAAGCTAACTTATTTCCCTGCTCGACGTATTGTTCGGCAGTCAGAGAATTCTGCGCGTTGAGCGTTCCGACCATCACAAAACAGACCAATACAACACAACAAAAAAGGCTTTTCGGATAATTCATCTTATTCTCCTTCAATAAATGTATATTCGCTAATGATTGTAAACCAAATTGGCATTAATAACTATAAAAATTTATCCCAAACAGCTAATTTTGGTTTATCGTTTGGAAATTGTATGATTGAAAGAAGTCAGAAATTACGGCTTTGGCAAATCGTTTTTTCAACGAAATCAGAAAATTCGGATTTTTTTACATTAAAAAGGGAAGGATAAAAATTATGGCAAATACAAAACAAGAAGCAAAAGAAAAATTAAATGAACTAATTAAAGATATTGATTTTACGATGATGACGACGATAGACACCGACGGTGTTTTGCGCTCGCGTCCGATGTCCACGCAGAATTCGGAAATTACGGACGCGCTGTGGTTTTTTACCAGCGATCAGACGCACAAAACCGACGAAATCGAAAAAGACAATCGCATAAATTTAAGCTACGCCGCGCCCGACGATAACGCTTATGTTTCGGTTTCGGGAACGGCGGAAATCGTTCACGACAAGGCGAAAATGGAAGAACTTTGGAATCCAGTTTTGAAGGCGTGGTTTCCGAAAGGTTTGGACGATCCGCATATTTGTTTGATGAAAGTGAAAGCCGAACAAGCCGAATACTGGGATTCGACGAGTTCGACGCTCGTGCAAATTTTTGGTTTCGTCAAAGCGATGGCGACCGGACAACGCGCCGAAGGCGGTGAAAACGAAAAAGTTAATCTGTAAAATTTCGGTTGGATTTTGAATGATGGATAGTGGATAATGCTTTTGCAATCCGCTATCCATTTTTGTTTTTCGAGGAGATACTGATGAAAAAATTCTTTCTTTTATTTGTTCTGCTTGCTTTTTGTTGTTCGATTTACGCACAAAATTACGACATCGAGCGTTATTTAAATATTCGCTCCGCAAGTTCGCCGACGTTTTCGCCGGACGGAAAACGCATCGCGTTTTTGACAAACATCACGGGAACTTCGCAGATCTGGATGATTGACGCTGGCGGCGGTTATCCCGAACAAATTACGGCGTTTCAGGACAATATAAGTTTTGTCGAGTGGCTGCCGAACGGCAAAGGAATTGTTTTCGGGAAAGCGTCGGGCGGCGACGAAAACGCGCAGTTTTTCTTGATGTCGAACGACGGCGCAGACATCAAACGATTAACAAACGATCCGAAAGTTCGTCATAATTTCGGCGCGATTTCCACTGACGGCGCGAAGATTTTTTACACGTCGAATAAACGCGATAAAAATTGGTTTGACGTTTATTCGATGAATCTCGCCGACGGCAAAGAAGAGTTGCTTTATCAGAACGACAGTTCAAATTTCGTGTCGGCAGTTTCCGACAACGGCGGCAAAGTGATTATTTCGCGCTCGTCCGTGCGATTCAGTTTGGACAACGATTTATATTTGATTGACACGAAAACAAAGCAGGCGACACATCTCACGCCGCACGACGAAGCGGCGATTTATTCGGACGTGCATTTTCTCGATAACAATACGATAATTTTCGGCACGAATCAAAATGACGAATTTATCACACTCTCGCGGATAGATTTGACGACGAAGGAAATCACACCGAAAAATAAAGTTTTGTGGGATTTGGACGCGACAGCGATCAGCCCCGATGATAAAAGTTTCGCTTACACAATAAATCGTGAAGGTTTTAGCCAACTGTATATTTCGACAATCGAGAAAAAGCCGAACCCGAACGCGAATTTTAATTTGAATCTAAACTCGCAACTAACGGAACTTCCCACAAGCGGCGTGGTCGGCGGCTTGGAATTTTCCAAAGACGGCGGCAAACTAGCTTTTACGCTGAGTTCGTCGAAAAATCCGACGGACGTATGGATTTATGACTTAAACACAAAGAAAATCTCGCAACTAACAAAAAGTTCGACGCTCGGCATTCCGCAAAGTTCGTTTGTTGAACCGCAGTTGATTAAATATAAATCTTTTGACGGGCGCGAAATTTCGGCTTGGTTTTATAAACCTATAAATGTTTATAACTCAATGCTGCAAGAAGAAAAGCTGAGAAAAAAACAAACTATTCATAGTCCAAGCAAAATTAAGATTAGTGAAGTTCAGACAGGCTTCGATAATTCTACTGTCGCTTCTGCTTTTCCCGAAATTGTAAATTTCCCCGTTATCGTCAGCGTTCACGGCGGACCCGAAGGGCAGGAACGTCCGGGCTTTAATCCGCTTTATCAATATTATCTGTCGCGCGGTTACGCGATTTTGGCAACGAATGTGCGCGGTTCGACAGGTTACGGCAAAACTTTTTCGCATCTCGACGACGTGGAAAAACGCGAAGATTCGGTTAAAGATTTGGCGGCGGCGGTTGATTGGCTGAAAACTTCCGGCGGCGCGGACGCAAAACGTATTGCCGTGATGGGCGGAAGTTACGGCGGCTATATGACGCTTGCCGCTATTACGCTTTATCCTGATTTGTGGGCGGCGGCGGTTGATACGGTCGGCATCGTTAATTGGGAATCTTTTCTCAAAAACACATCGGGTTATCGCCGCCGTCAGCGCGAAGTCGAATACGGAATGCTCGACAAAGACATTGATTTTCTGCGCCGGATTTCGCCGATTGCAAAGATTGATAAAATAAAAACGCCGCTATTCGTCATCGCCGGAAAAAACGATCCGCGAGTTCCCTACACCGAAGCCGAACAATTAGTCAAAGCGTTAAAAGACCGAAACGCCGTCGTCCAATACAAACTCTACGACGACGAAGGACACGGCGTTTCAAAACTGAAAAACCGGCTCGAACTTTATCCGCTCGTCGCCGATTTCCTCGACAAATATATGAAGTGATTTTTGTTGTCAGGCAAATAATTTGCGACAATGAAACTCACAAAATAATTATGGAAATTTTACAATCGCTCAATCCGCAACAGTTAAAGGCAGTTCAGGAAACCGAAGGCGCATTGCTCGTTTTGGCGGGCGCGGGTTCAGGGAAAACGCGCGTGATTACGCTTCGCATCGCTTATTTGGTCGCTGAAAAAAATGTCCCGCCGTATAATATTTTAGCCGTTACGTTTACCAATAAAGCGGCGGGCGAAATGCGTCAGCGCGTCGAAGAATTTTTGAAAGGGCAGAAATTGCAGTCCGCGCCGCTGATTTCAACTTTTCATAGTCTTTGTGTGCGGATTTTGCGACAGGATATTGATAAGCTCGAAGGCGAAGATTACAAAAAATCCTTTACGATTTACGACACGGACGATTCGATGAAAGTGATTAAAGCCTGTATCAAAGACATCGGTTTGGACGAAAAACAGCTTTCGGCGCGGACGGTGAAAAATTCGATCAGTTCGGCGAAAAATCGCGGCGAAGATGTTGAAATGTATGCGTCAAGCGTGGAATACACCGACGAAAGACGAATGGCGACGGCGCGGGTTTTCAAATTGTACGAACAGCGTTTGAGCAATTCCAATGCGCTCGATTTTGACGATTTGATGATTAAAACTGTCAAACTTTTGCGAACCGTTCCCGAAGTGCGCGAAAAATACAACAACAAATTCAAATATATTCTGGTTGACGAATATCAGGATACGAACCCGTTGCAGCTTTCGTTAATCAAATATCTGACCGAAAAGCAGCAAAATATCTGCGTCGTCGGCGATCCCGACCAGTCAATTTACAAATTCCGCGAAGCCGATATTCGCAATATTCTGGAATTTGAAGAACATTACCCAAATGCGAAAACCATCGCGCTCGAACAAAATTATCGTTCGACGCAGACGATTTTAGACATCGCCGATGCGGTCATTCAAAACAACACGCAGCGCAAAAAGAAAAAGCTCTGGACGGACAAAAAAGGCGGCGAGAAAATCTTTTATTTTCAGGCGGTTGACTCGGAAAACGAAGCGCGTTTCGTGTCGGCGAAAATTTACGATCATTTGCGAATGAATACGAAAGATAAAATTGCGATTCTCTACCGCACCAACGCGCAGTCGCGTGTTTTTGAAGAATCTCTGCGTCGGCAGCGCATTGATTATAACATCGTCGGCGGTTTTTCGTTCTACGAACGCGCCGAAGTCAAAGACACGATTGCGTATTTGAAACTCGCGCTTAATCCTTTTGACGACATTGCTTTGCTGCGAGTAATAAATACGCCGACGCGCGGACTCGGCAAAACTTCTTTGGACGAATTGGCATTTCGCGCTAAAGATTTCGGCGTTTCAATGTGGGAAGCGATTGCGATGCTAACTGATCCATCCTACGCGCAACCGCTGAATTTAACGCCGCGCGCCAAAGACGCGCTCAAATCATTCAACAAATTAATCGAAAATCTGCAAACCAAAGTCGGCGAAGCGTCGCAGTCCGACCGTCCTGTCACGGAAGTTGTCATTTCCGCGATTGAAGACACGGGTTACGCGAATATGCTGCGGGCGGAAAATTCGGAAGAAGCAGCCGCGCGGCTCGAAAATTTGGAAGAACTCGTCAATGCCGCCGTTGATTACGACAAACAGGACGCGGAAGGTTTGCGCGATTTTATTGACCACGCCGCACTATCAAGCGACACCGACAAATACGACCGCAACGCCGCCGTCACGATGATGACCGTTCACGCCGCGAAAGGTTTGGAATTTCCGACCGTTTTTCTCGTCGGTCTGGAAGACGGAATTTTCCCGCACGCGCGTTCGATCAACGACCCGAACGAATTGGAAGAAGAACGCCGTCTGGCGTATGTGGCGATCACCCGCGCCGAACAAACTTTATACATTACTCACGCGATGCGCCGCCGCGTTTACGGTTCGGAAATGACTGCCGAACCGTCGCAGTTTTTAAACGAAATGCCGCTCGATTTAATCGAAGATATGTCGCGCGGTTCCAGTTGGTTGTCATTTGCCCGCAGTTCCGCCGTCAAAGAAAATAAAAAAACCGTCAGCGCACTGCGCGGCGAAAATAGTCCCGAAAAACCGAAAACCACCTATACCGGAAAGACTTACGACAACGCCGACGCGATTGCCGAGTTTTTCAAAAAGAAAAAAAGCGGTCAGGAATCAACCGGCGAAAATCGCGTCTCGGTTTTCAACCAACCACCAAAACAAACCGGCTACGATAAACTAAAAGCTCTCTCATCAGACCAAACCAAGGACCAAAGACCAAAGACCAAAGACCCAAACGGCTTCACGCCCGGAGCGCACGTCCGCCACGAAAAATACGGCAAAGGCTTAGTTTTGCGGCGCGAAGGCAGCGGCGATAATGTGAAATTAACCGTCAGCTTTCCCGGTTTCGGACAGAAAAAATTGATTGAAAAATTTGCGAATCTGGAAAAGGCTTAAAATTTTTCTTTGTTTTTGCGAATAAATAGCTTTACAAATGTTCTGTAAATAAGATTATCATGCAAAATGACTCGGTATAAATCAAAGTTCAATTGCTTTGAGTGAGGTCAAAGCAATCAGTTCTGTCAGTTGATGTGCAATAAAAGAGTTTGAGTTCGTCTTCTCCAATAAAGCCCGGCAACGCTTCCGGCTAATTTTCAAATAGGAGAATCAAAATGAAACAAAACAAGAGAATCAAACTGAAACAAACAATTTTAGCTTTGGCGATGATGTTTATCGCCGCGACTTTTGCCTTTGCTCAATCGAAGGACGAACAAGAAATCCGCAAAACGCTTGAAATGGGTGCGGACGCTTTGGTTAAAAATGATCTTGCCGTTCTGTCAAACTTTCTCGCTGATGACTTGACGTTTATAACTTCGGACGGGCAAATTTTCAGCAAAACCCAATTTTTAGACGGAATTAAGCACACCAAGCGCGAGTCGTTCAGTAACGGCGATGTCAGCGTTCGCATTTACGGTAATACGGCGGTTGTCGTCAGTCATCCGACTTTTACGGAGGTCGGCGGCGACGGGTTGAAAACGAACTACAAAGAAGTTTCTATTTCCGTGCTGGTCAAAAAAAACGGACGCTGGCAAGTCGTTTCGGTGCAGGGTTCGGCTAATCACGCGGACAATCAAGCCTCAGTCGAAGCGCAGTTGACCGAAATTTTAATAAACTGGGGCAATGCCGTCGGAAAACGCGACACGGCGGCGATTGAAAAAATGCTTCCCGAAGATTTTATGAATATCGCCCCGAACGGTGTTGTCGAGACGCGGTCGCGGTTTCTCGAAGCGGTCAAAAACTTTCCGGGCGAAACGACCGTTACGCGCAAAACCGAGAAAACTTTAGTGACGGGAAACACGGCGGTTTCGATGGGACGCTATTCAATAACGCCGAAAGCCGGAGGGCAAGCAATAAATTACAGCTATTCGGCGGTGTTTGCTTTGCGCGGCGGAAGCTGGATGCCTGTTTCTTTTCATTCGACGCCTATCGCGCAATGATAAATTTTGTTATCAAACATTTTCGTAGTGTTTTATCCCGCGTCAAATCAATCGTTCGGCTTTTCGTGTTGGCAAAGATTGGCGCAAATCGTTATTGGTAGAATAATGCAGTTTGCTTGATTTTCTATTTATGAAATAAAATCCATTAGTCTATGGAAAAGAAGTACAAAATTCTGACCATTATTTTCGCCGCTATCGCATTGGTCAGTGTTGCGGGTTTTTACAAAACATATTTCGCGCTGTTTCCGACGTTTCAAGGCTTACCAGCTTTTACTCACATTCACTTGGCGGTGATTTTAAGTTGGTTTGTTTTGATCGTCTGGCAGCCGATTTTAATCAGGCAGAAAAAGTACAAGCTGCATAAAAAAGTCGGACGGCTTTCATATTTTTTAGCCCCGTTAATGTTCATCACGATTCTGGGGATGGTCGCGGTGAGTTTTCCGCGTAGATTTGCAAACAATCAGGAAGATGCTTATGTACGGATAACCGGAGCAATTTTGGATTCCGTATTTTTTATGACTTGCTATCTGATTGCAATGTTTAATAAACGTAATATGCGATGGCACGTCGCGTTTATTTTGGGTGCGTCGTTGATAGTTTTGAATCCGGGTTTAGTAAGATTAGTGGGCAATCTGACAAATCAGGGAACGGCGATTTTGACGATAGTTTGCACACCATATCTTGTTTCGCTTTCAATTCTAATTTACGAAAAATTAAAATTTAAAAGAGAAATATTGAAAAGTCCTTATCTTTTGTTTTTGCTGCTGTGGACATTGGAAGTCGGATTGTTTGTAACCCTTTCGGCAACCGCATTCTGGCAAAATTTACTCAACAAAATACTGATTGGTTAGAAGATTATGTGTAAATTATAGAATTCATTGAAAAATGCGGACACTTCCCTTGGATCGAACAGCCGGAGAAATTTTTCCCGATTGTTAATGATTTCTCGACAGTGTGAAATAAAAAGCGCGATGAAAATTTTGCGCGTTGTGAGAGGTATAAAATGAAAAATCTGATTCTGCTTTTACTCATTGCTATTTCCATCAGCATTTCCGTTTCGGCGCAGCAAAACGCGCCTGATTTGATTTTGTATAACGGGAAGATTTTTACTTACGACGCGGAAAAACCGAATGCGGAAGCGATTGCGATTCGCGGCGAACGTATTTCAGCGGTCGGCTCGAACGCTGAAATTAAAAAATTGGCGGGCGCGAAAACTCGCTTGATTGATTTGCAGATGCGCGTCGTAACGCCCGGATTTAATGACGCGCATTATCACGTGATGCCTGATCCGAACGGGTTTGATTTACAGTTTCCGACGCTTGAACCGACTTGGGAAGAAGCGACAAAGGCAATCGAAGCGGCAGTTAAAAAAGTTCCGGCGGGAACCTGGATTTACGCTTACGTCGGTTCGACGATTGTTTTGAACGAACAGATAACACGCCACGCTCTTGATAAAATCGCGCCGAATCATCCGGTTTTGCTCCGCGCTTATTACGGACACGGTTATATTCTCAACTCGAAAGCGATGCCGCTGCTGCAAATTGCGGACGAAGAACCCGATCCGTTGGGTGGTCGTTTCGAACGCGTCGGAAGCACGAAAAAAATCAACGGTAGATTTTGGGAATACGCCGAGTGGAAGCCGAATCGGATTTTAGCGCGTGAAATGCCGGATGCGAAAGTCATCGAAGAATTGAAAAAAACTGCCGCCGAAGCCGCCGGTTTCGGCATCACTTCGATGCAGATTATGTCTTTTATGCCGGTTGATCGTTTCGCGCGTCTGCTCGTCAAAGCCGATTTGCCGATTCGCGTTCGCGCCATTCCATTTGCGACGACTTTCCAAAAAAGCCGCGATTTATCCGAGTTTGAAATGCTTTCCAAACTAAAATTTCCAAACTCGAAAGTAACGGCGAGCGGCATCAAATGGGTTTTGGACGGCACGCCGATTGAACGCGGCGCGGCTTTTCGTCAACCTTACGACAGCAGTTCCGATTGGCGCGGAAGATTGAATTTTCCCGAAAGCGAAATTATCAAAATGGTTCGTGAATCGCTCAGTTTCAAGCAGCAAATTCTATTTCACTGCGCGGGCGACAGAACAGCCGAAGCCGTCTTTGACGCGCTCGATGAAGTCGGCGGCGGAAAAATAGATTGGAAATCAAAGCGCGTCCGCGTCGAACATGGCGACGGTGTGATCGAAGATTTGATTCCACGCGCCGTAAAATTGGGCGTGATCATCGTCCAAAATCCGACGCACTTCGCGCAGATCGAAGGCGTTGACAATCGCCCCGAAAGTCTCAAAAAACTCACACCTTTGCGCTCACTAATCGAAGCCGGAATTCCCGTCGCCATCGGTTCGGACGGTCCGATGAATCCGTTTTTAAATATTATGCTGGCATCAATCCATCCGGCGCGCCCCTCAGAAGCCATCACCCGCGAACAAGCCGTCAAAGCCTACACTTTTTATTCCGCCTACGCCGAATTTGCCGAACAGGAAAAAGGCACTTTAACAATCGGCAAACTCGCCGATCTAACAGTTTTATCGCAAGACATTTTCACCGCGCCTGTTCCCGAATTGCCAAAAACACACAGCATTTTAACCATTCTCGGCGGGAAAATCGTCCACGATGCAAAAGTTTTGAAGTGAAATTACGAATTCTAACGAACAAAAACAATTGCTTGAAAAACATAAAAATCTACCATCTCAATAACAAAGATTGACATAGATTGTTATTAGATTTAATATTTTCTCAAGGAGATTTTTACAATTATGAATGTTTCATTAACGCCCGAACTCGAAAATTTGGTCAACGAAAAAGTTAAATCCGGTCTGTATAATTCCGCCAGCGAAGTGATTCGTGAATCGCTGCGCCTGTTGCAGGAGCAGGATATGCTCAAAGAAATTCGCCGCAGCGAACTGCGCCGCGAAATTATGCTCGGCGTGGAACAAATTCGGAACGGCGAATACACAGAAATTAAGTCGCCGGAAGAATTGAAATCGTTCACTGAACAATTAATCAAAGACGCGCGGGAAAAATATGGAAAACAAGATTCAAAGTAGCTATCCGATTCTTCAATTCACAGCATCCGCTCGAAGTGATATTGAGGAAACCTAGCGGTATTTGGGTGAGTTTGGAGACGAAGCTGCCGAGAAAATGATTCAACAAATCATCAAAAATGCGAGGCTCTTTCGATGAATCCTAAAATTGGTCGTCAAAGAAATGACTTGATTGTCAATTTACGCCAATTTCCGTTCAAAAATTACAACATATATTATTTTCAAACCAAAAACGGCGTGGAAATCTACCGCGTTTTGCACAGTTCAAGAGATAATGTTCAAGTCTTTGACAATGTAATTGACGAAACCAAATAAAAA
Organism: Pyrinomonadales bacterium; assembly: GCA_038232235.1. Lineage (GTDB taxonomy): Bacteria > Acidobacteriota > Blastocatellia > Pyrinomonadales > Pyrinomonadaceae. The sequence continues at coordinate 63,252 of JBBSIE010000003.1, forward strand.
TTGTGAATCCGACAGAACAAAAAACAACTGTTACGAAAATCAGGAAAAAGTATAAATCTTTTCTTTTTCCGGCGGCAGTCATTTTATTGTTCAGTGTTTTCGCTTTTCAGCTTTGGTTTCACGCGACGCGGACGAGCGCGACGATTGACGAGTCGCCGCATATTTTCGCCGGATACAGATATTGGCAATGCGGCGATTTCGGTGTCAACGTCGAACATCCGCCGCTTTTGAAATTGCTGGCGGCTTTGCCGCTCATCTCGAAAGATTTGATTCAACCATCATGGGATTGCGGCTCGAAAATTACCTCAAGCGACGAAAGTTATCTCGCCGGAAATCTTTTTTTGGCGAAAAATAATCCCGACAATGTAGTTATTCCGGCGCGTTTGTCGGCGGCGTTGATGAGTTTGTTTCTGGCGTTGATGGTTTTTCTGGCGGCGCGGGAAATGTTCGGAGGCTTTGAAGCGGTTGTCGCGCTCGGTTTACTGGCTTTTGAACCGAATATCATCGCGCACGGCTCGCTCGTAACGACCGATATGGCGGTTGCGGCGACGATGTTTGCCGCCGTTTATGCGTTTTATCGTTATCGAAAAAATCCGACGTGGATTCGTTTTTTGGTGGTCGGTTTAGCGACGGGCGCGACTTTGGCTTCAAAACATTCGGGGATTTTGATTTTGCCCGTTTTGTTTTTGCTGTTCATCGCCGATTTCTTTCTTGCGTGTCGCACGGAAATCGAAAAAGGCGTGTCCCGCCGTTTTTTGAGGCGCGTCGCCGCTTTTGCCGGAATTTTGTTGATCGCATTCGCGGTGCTGTGGGCTTTCTACGGTTTTCGCTATGACGCGGTGCCGAACGATTCGCAACCGCCGGCTTTGGTCGCAAGTATTTTCGAGAATGCACCGCCGGAAATCATCAACTCGCCAGTCGTGAAAACGATGAGAGCCGTAACCCGTATTTTTCCCGAATCTTACGCCGCCGGATTGTTTTACATAATGCGCGGGGGCAATCGTCCGATGTATTTATTCGGCGAAGTTTATCCGACCGCTCGCTGGTTTTATTTTCCCGCCGCGTTTTCAATCAAAACAAGTGTTGCACTGCTTGTTTTGCTGGCTTTGGGTTTGCTGACGATTGGACTTTATCGAACGCGCCGACGCGAAATGCTGTTTTTGCTGTTGCCCGCGTTTCTCTTTTTCGGTGTTAGTTTGAATGCCGGTTTAAATATCGGTGTGCGGCATATTTTGCCGGTTTATCCGTTTTTTATCGTCATCGCCGCCGCCGGAGCTTGTTATTGGGCAAGAAAATATCAAATCGTTAAATATATTTTAATCGCGCTGTTGATTTTTCACGCGGTCACGGCGTTTCGCACGGCTCCGAATTATCTCTCCTTCGCCAATGATTTTTGGGGCAGCACAAATAACACTCATCGTCTGCTCAGCGATTCCAACGTTGAATGGGGACAAAATTACAAACTCGTCCGCGAATATGTCAAACGCGAAAACATCAGTGATTGCCGGATTGCAGGGTTTGGCGACGGCGAGATCGTTCAAGCATATCAGCCGTGCAAATTGATGCCGAACGATTACGGCTGGAATTTTACCGAACAACTTGTCGAACCAGTGCCGCCCGTCATCGAAGGCACGATTTTCCTGAGCGTCGCGTCGTTTCCGCCGCTCGGCGGCGATGAATATGAGCCGATTCTCAAAACCGAGCCGGTCGCAATTATCGGCGGCAGTATTTTCGTCTATCGGGGACGTTTTGAAGTTCCGCTCGTCTCCGCCCTGAGCTACGCCGGACGCGCCGAGCAGTTCATCGAATTAGGTCGCCTTGACGAAGCCGTCGCCGACGGACAAAATTCCGTCGAACTCGCGCCGAACGACCCGCGCCCGCATCTCGCTCTGGCATTCGCTCTCCGCCGCAGCAATCGCCCGGACGAAGCCCGCCGCGAACTCGAAACGAGTATCAAACTTGCCAAAGCGAATCCGTCAATGGTCTTCGAGTGGACGAAGTTTCAGGCACAAAACGCATTGCGGCGTTTAGAGTCAACGCCTTAGGAAAAGATTATTTATATTTCGTCTTGTTTGAGATTTTAATCCAATAATCTCAAGCGTTAAATCTTAATAAAAATCCGCTTTCGGTATAAAAGCCTCATCAAAAACAGCCAAAAAAGAATAAAACAAATCGCAAAAGCGAGCGAGGCGTTTATCGGCGAGGCAAAAGGTAAAAATATGCTGTTAAAAATCCAGCTTTGCAGAGATGTTGACTTGCCTTCCGCGTCCCACGAAACTTTGATGATACCGAAAAGTTTCGCCATCAAACCCGAACCGACGAACAGCGCGAGCGCATTGACACCGAAAATTATAAAAGGTTTCGCCCATTTTTTGTAATTTTTGATGTCAATCAGCCAGTAGCAAGAGCCGAGAAATAATAAAGCTAAACCGGCTGTATAAACGACATAAGAACTCGTCCAAAGTGCTTTGTTAAGCGGAAACCAGAAACTCCAAATCCAGCCGATTGCCGCCAAAACCACGCCGAAAAAGAACAACGCGGAAACTTTTTCGTAATCGTTTTTATCGCCCCGCAGCCAATGACCGCACAAAACGCCCGCTAAAGTCGTGGCGATTGCCGGAATCGTGCTTAAAATTCCTTCTGGATCGAAAATTTTTGACTGTTTCCAAATGTGATTTTCCGTCAAAATCGTGCGGTCAATAAATGCGGCTAGATTACAGCCTTTGTCATCAAACGTCGTAATTTCACAGCCCGGAACATTTATCAGAGTCATCAAAACCCAATATGCGAGCAAAAGCGCGACGGCGATAATTGCCTGTTGTTTCCAATTTGTGTGAATAAAAATCAACGCCGTAATCAGATAACAAACGGCGATGCGCTGCAAAACGCCCATTATGCGAAGCGTTGAAACGTCGAGAAAAGTTTCTTTTGTAAAATTATAAAATGGAAAAGCCGCCAAAAACAAGCCGAGAGCGAAAATAATAACGGCGCGGCGGACAATTTTTAAATAAATTTCCCGTTTAACTGCGCCTTGTTCGACACGCTTGCCGAGAGCCAAAGTTATCGCAATGCCGACGATGAATAAAAAGAACGGAAAAACCAAATCCGTCGGTGTCGCGCCGTGCCATTCGGCGTGTTCGAGCGGCGGATAAATCGCGCTCCACGTTCCCGGATTATTGACCAAAACCATTCCCGCAATCGTAATTCCGCGAAAAACATCGAGCGAAAGCAATCGGTTTTGCTTGACTTCATCTGACATTATTTTTTCTTCCTTTTTATGAAATGTTTATATCATTTTATATTTAGAACAAAAAAGATTTTATGTCAATGTTTTGGAACAAAAATGTGTTTGGCAAATCAGAAACCCGCGCTGGTGTGCAAATGTACTATTCGCCAATTTTTACCGCGCTTTTCCAGAATGGCAGTGCCAAGTCCCGCACTGTCAACGTGCCGGCTTCCAACATCGGCGGAAAGTGTGTATTTTAAGGTCGCCCACGACGTTTTTCCGGCTGTATTTACTTTTATATCGGAAAACGAGTATTTGAGATTTTTGAATTCTTTGAGTTCCGGCGTGAGATGTTTGTCCCGATAATTTGTCCAGCCGTAATCGGCATAACCGCTTTCAAAGATTGTTACCGACTCGTCATCCGACCAAATTTTGTCGAGCGAGGCTAAATCGCTTTTTTCAATGGCGGCGGCGTTTTGCCGCAAAAGATCGGCGACGGCGATTTCGTCTTTTGTTTGTGCGGTTGAGTTCTGCACAAAACATATAACGACCATTATTCCAATAATTATAATTGTGCGGATTTTATGGTGTTTTAGAAAATATAGTTTCTTCATATTTTTTCCTTTCGATATTTTAGAGATTATTGGAAATAAGAAATATGCCCGCTAATTACGCTAATTTTCGCTAATTGAAGAAAAAAGATGTGTTAAAGTAATGTCAAATCTACTTAATTCTTATTAAAATTAGCGTCAATCAGCGTAATTAGCGGGCAACAAATCATTGAATTTGTTGATATCCTTATTTCCAATAAGGTCTTTTACTGTGAATCTTTTAAAAAGAGCAAAAAAAGGTTGAACACAAAAAATGTCTTCAACCTTTTCTTCGATTAAACGGCAAATTCTTAATGTGTGTCGTAGGCGGCAATCGGATAATCACCTTCTTTGCCCCACTGCGCCGTCAAAATCGTGTTGTCGGAACTTTTTTGAACATAAAATGTTCCGTTTGTTCTGCGCCACACGGCAACATCGGTTTTGCCGTCGCCGTCGTAATCGTTCTGCACGGTCAAATCCGGTCCCGTGATTCCCAAATTATAAGCCAGCAGATTTCCGTCGGAACTTTTATAAACATACCACGTCAGACCCGCTCCCGGAGTTGCGCCGTCCCGAACTACTGCAACGTCGGTTTTGCCGTCGCCGTCATAATCGCCCGGCACGGCGACATCATCGCTGTAACCGAAAGGTATTGCCTGAAATGTTCCGCTGCCGCTTCTGAGAATATAGAAAATCGCTTGGTCAAACCGCTCCGCTCCGGGACGCTGGACGGCAAAATCGAATTTTCCGTCGCCGTCGTAGTCGCCCGGCACGGCAAAATCGTCCGCAAGTCCGAACTGCGCGGCGTATAAACCACGCATACTTCCCAAAACATACCAGATTAGCGAACCATTTGTTTTGCGAACGACGGCAACATCAGTTTTACCGTCGCCGTCATAATCTCTGGCAATCGGTTCGTCGTCTTTTTGACCGAATCGAACGGCGGCAAACGTATTGTCGGAACTGTTCAGACGATACCAAATGCCGGTTGTTTCGCGCCACACGGAAATATCGCCTTTGCCGTCGCCGTCATAATCGCCGGGAGCGGGAACGTCCGTCGTTCCGCTGCCGAATTGAACATATTTGAATGTGCCGCCGCTGTTTTTGATATACCAAATGTTATTGCTCGGACGAAAAACCGCGAAATCCGCTTTTTTGTCGCCGTCATAATCGAGCGCGTTACGCAAACCGACTTGTCCGAATGATGCCGCCGTGAACAAAATACAGACGCAAACCATAATCGCTAATCCGCTTTTAATCAAAAATTTATTCATTGAATTTTACCTCTGTTGTTTGGAAAATCCCTAGTTGAAAAAGTAAGGATTCATATTTTATTTAATTGACAACATTGAAAACACGCGCCATACCGACGGGCGAACCGTCCGCTCCGCTCATCGTTTCGTTGGTCGTGTGATGCGGCACGTGGCAGTGGAACAGCCATTTGCCCGGCTTGCTCGCTACAAACGTAACTTCAAAAAAGTTGCCGGGTCCGATGTCGAATGTCGTGATTTCATACGGTGCGGGATTTTTGTGTCCGTTTTGCGATTCGACCGTTAAATCAAAGCCGTGTTCGTGCATCGCGTGGAAAAGATTGCTGCCGTTATAAAGTCGCAGACGCACTTTTTCGCCGACTCTGATAGTCGGCTCGCTGGCGGCATCGCGCGTTACACCATTCATTGTGTGGACGTTAAATTCCTTGTTTATCGTGCCGGGAAAAACGACAATCGGGCTGCCGTTCGACTCCCAAAACCACGATTGAACCGTGAACACAAAATCGCGGTCAACATGGTCTTTTTGCTTTTCATAATATGGCAGAACGACGATCATTCCTTCCAAACCGCGCAAGTCTTGTTCGGCGGTTTTATAATGCGAATGATAAGCAAAAGTTCCGGTGTGTTCGGGATCGAGATTATATGTGTAAGTTTCACCCGGCATAATCGGAACTAATTGGCTGACACCGGCAACGCCGTCATTGTCATTGTTTTGGTGAAGTCCGTGAAAATGAACTGTCGTCGGTTCGGGTAAATTGTTGGTAATGATGAAACGCAGTTTTTCGCCTTCGTAGGCGATTGCCGTCGGTCCGGGAATCGAATTGTTATAACCCCAAACTTCGGCATTCTGTTTCGGAAAAGTTTCAAGCTTATGTTGAAAAACCGATGCGGTCAGCCGAAATATACGAACGCCCTCAACTAATTCGGACGGTAAATCCGGCACATCCGGCGTAACCGGAATTGTCGGGCGAACCAATCTTCCGCCGGCATCAGTAATCAAATCGGAATTTTTTTTGGCGATTTGAGCTGTCGCGTTTAAAGCGGCGGAACTAATAAAAATTACAACCGAGAGCCATTTAAAAAGGTCTGCAGTAATAGAAATTGAGCATTTTTTTAACATTTTTTTTCTCCTACTTTATTTTTTGAATGAGAAGCAGATTGCAGAAAAAATACACACTATTTATTTGACTTGGGCAAGCTGATTTTAAAAATTCAGAAAAGGCGGAAAAACAACCTGTCCGGCAAGCTATGTAATTTTAAATAAAAACGCTTCGGGATGTTGATTCATCCGCGGTGGAAGTTATGTTTCGACTGCGGTAAATCCCTTTAAACGTAAAAAGCAAATGATAATTTGCCGCATCCGCCAACTAACTTTTCATTTAAGAAATTTTGACTGATTTGAACGGTTGATTATTATATTCACCGTAATTTCAGTTTTGGATGTGAATAATTTTTTTGCCGATTTAACCTTACAACGTATGAGCAGGTCATAAGTCAAGCGCAAAAATGGTTTTCGGCGACAGATTCAATTAAATGGCAAACAGAATAACCGTCGGGCATCGAATTTTCCATACCTTTCCAAATCTCCTGCGCCTTTTGCATTTTCTTTTGTAATTGCTGCAGATATTTGATTTTGTGATTATTTTCCTGAATTCTTTGAGCGACAATATCCCGCACGAGGGGACACGGCGAATTGCCTTTTTCGGCTTCGTGTAAAACCTGTTTGATTTCTAACAATGTAAGACCGAGTTTTTTCGCCGCCAGAATAAATCCGAGTCGAACCGCATCCGAATGCCGGTAAATTTTGTAACCGTTAGACTTCATTCGTTCGGGTTTGAGCAGTCCGATTCGTGTGTAATGACGTACCGTATCTGTCGGAACACCTATTTTCTTCGCCAAAACGCTTGTTGTTATCATTATAAATTCCCTTGTAGATTAACTCCGGTCTTGCTTAGAAATGAAAATAAGAATTTACCACGAGATGCACACTGATAAAAGCGGATAAAAACAAAATAAAGCCGAAAGAATTTGAATAAATCATTGGTTTATCCGTCTTTATCATCTTCGATCGGTGGGCATCCGTGGTAAAAACATTATCAATTTTCTAATCTGGACTCAGGTTAAGTTAAAATTATATTCGCGTTTTTTTTAAATTCGGTTTCAGAAATTTACCAATTTTCCCTTTCGCGCAATTTCATAATGTGCGCCGTGTGATGTTTCGAGTGCCAATCATAAAGTCCGAGCATTTTTTCCAGCGTCCATTCGCCTGATTCGGGATGAATTAACAGCTTTTTGAAGTCTTCATCAGACATCGCATTCAAAAAAGTCGCCCAGCGCGAGTGAATTCCTTCAATAATTTTCATAGAAACCTCAATTGGCATTCGGCTGTCGGCGAGTTCCGCCCAACGATCTTCGTAATACGGGCGAATCGTCGGCGCGTCTTCGGTCAAAGCCAATTTGAAACGAATGTAAGAATTTAAATGACTGTCCGCAACGTGATGAACCGTTTGCCGAACCGTCCAACCTTCCGGGCGATACGGCGTGTCGAGTTGCTCATCATTTAAATCGGCAACGGCATTTTCCAAATTCTTCGGCAAATCCGCAATTGTTTTGACAAATGATTTTCGCAGTTTCGGCGTAACTTCTATATTTTTATCAAATTTTCCAATCGGAAAACGTAAATCTTCGCTCATATTTATTCTCCAAAATAATTTTCAAATCTCGTAAACTCCTTCAAAAAAGCCAATTTCACCGTGCCTGTCGGACCGTTTCTCTGTTTTGAAATCAAAATTTCCGATAAACCCGCATTTTCTTCGCTCGGTTTATAGTATTCTTCCCGATAAATAAAGGCTACGACATCGGCATCCTGCTCGATTGAACCGGATTCGCGCAAATCGGACATCATCGGACGCGGCGGATTTCTGGCTTCGGGGGCGCGTGAAAGCTGCGAAAGGGCGACGACCGGCACGTTTAATTCTTTGGCTAAACCTTTGAGTTCGCGCGAGATTTTGGAAACTTCCTGCTGGCGCGATTCGATTCTGCCCGAACCCGACATCAATTGCAGATAATCCACGACTACCAAATCCAATTTTTTTTGTTCCGCGACCAATCGCCGCGTTTTCGCCCGCATTTCCAAAACAGAAATTCCCGCCGTATCGTCAATAAAAATACTTGCTTCCGACAAAGTGCCGATTGCGCCGGCGAGTCTGCCCCATTCTTCGCGCGTCAAATATCCGGTGCGAAAACGGTGCGCGTCAACCTTCGCTTCCGAACTGAGCATTCGCATAACCAATTGTTCTTTCGACATTTCAAGCGAAAAAACCGCAACGACCGCTTTTTCCTGAATCGCCGCATTTTGTGCAAGCGTTAGGCATAACGCCGTATTGTGAACGCAAATATCGTTTGCCACGAAATTATGCGTTTCGGGAATCGTCAAATCATAAACCTGTTTGTCGCCGACATATTCAATCGAAACAATTTCGTCCCAATAAATCTCGCTCGTCCCCAAATTTTCCAAATATTTATCACTTAAAGCATCAGCAAATTTCAACAGCCTTTCGCGTGAAGGCGCACGTTTTCCAAAATGAACATTCGTCGAGCCTTTTATTTCAGCGCGTCTTGCCAGCGAAGACCAAGATTCCGCACCTTTTTTAACATCAAGTTCCTGCCAAATTTCCATCGGAATCAAATCTTTGTTGGTTTGATAATTTCGCTGTTCGAGAATTTTTAGAATCTCCGCAAATACTTCTTCTTTGCCGAAAATACCGATTTTGTCGGCGAATTTTTTGATGGAAAGTGCGTCGGTGATGTCCAATTGCCAAGCGATATTTCGTGAATCTTTATATTTAATATGCCGTTTTTTCAAATTCGCAATTACGCCGAACCGCAAAAGAAGATGTTGAATTTGTCGAATCATCTTTTCGCTGACCGAACAATAACCGACTTGAACTTGTCCGCTTGTCAAAATGCTTACCCAGCCGTCGGTTGAAAAAAGACGATTGAGAAAAAGTGCAACAAGTTCCTTCTTTAAAGTGAAAATTTCTTTCGGGATAAATTTTGCGTGAGAATTGCAACCGAAAATACCGAGATTTTTCAGCCAAACGGTCAACGCATTTTCGCCTTTAGTTTTTCCGCCAATTTTACGAATTCGTAAAGCGAATGTGCGGTTAGCTGAATTCGATTGAACTGCTTCGGCATTGCCGAACTGGTTAATTGAATTTATAAAATCAACTTTTAGCTTGGTTTTTTCAACCGTAAATTCAGGTGAACTTTTCGTCAAACAACCGTCGCCGATTAGATACGCCAAAATTTTAATTTCACATTCGCGCATTTCATCTTTTCCAAAAACACTCATTATGCGCGGAACAGCAATCTTTTCTCCGACTTTTATTTCTTCGAGTTTTTTCCAACCGCTAATCGTCAAATACGGATGTGTAATTGTTGTTTCAATCTGTCTGCCGAGTCTTGTTGTAACTTGAAACACGGGTTTTACGCCATCGTCAATAAAATCGCTCGCTTCGGTCAAAGCAAATTTAAAGTTGTCTTTGAGCGTCAAAAGTTTTGCGGATTTTCGCTTGTAAATTTCTTCAATTGTTGCTACACTTCCATCATCTAAAACCAGTAAACTGTTTGCTTGCAAACACTTGCCCATTGACGGTCTGGCGGCGACGATAATTAAATCCGTCTTTTGCAAACCGGAGGTCATTTGATCTAAATCACGAAATCCGGTCGCCAGTCCGGTCAGCGCGTGAGATTCGCGTTTGGCGTATTCCTGAACTTTCGCCAAAACTTCTTCGGCGACCGGTTTGACGTGCGCGAAGCCTTGTTTTGTTCGCTCGTCAGCCAGCGCGAAAATCATTTCTTCGGCGTGATCGAGAATGACTTCGGCATCGTCTTCTTCGGCGAGTGCTTCGCTTGTGATTTGATTGCAGACTTTGATTAGATTTCTGACGACGGCTTTGTCGTGAACGATTTTCGCGTAATCGGCAATATCGGAAAAATGCGGCAGACCGAAAGTTAAATTCGTAATCGTCGCCACGCCGCCGATTGATTCGATTGAACCTTCTTTTTTAAGTTCTTCGCCGATTAAAATCGGGTCAATTCGTTCGCTTTTTTCAAACAAAGCGATCATCGCTTTGAAAACGCGGCGGTGATTCGGCGAGTAAAAATCTTCGGGTTTGAGCTGCTCGATTGCCTGTGAAATAAGCGCGTTGTCGAGCAAAATCGCGCCCAAAATGACGCGCTCGCTTTCGGGACTGCTCGGAAGCGGTTTTTCTAAAAATTGTTCGGGTGTCGCCATTTGTCAGTTGTCAGAATTTCAGTTAGGGAAAATCATTAGTAATGATTTAAATTTTATGATTTTGATTATTCCGGCGAAATACTTCCGAAATAAGTGATGTTGATAAGTGTTAACTGATAGTTTTAATGACTTTAATCTATCACATTTCACCTGTCATCCGTCACTTATCCCGAATAATATATTTTCGCATCGTTAAATTTGAAATGTCGCCTGATAATTTTACGGAAAAAAAAGACTGCAAGTTAAAAAACTCGCAGTCTTTGATAATAATACAATCGCGGAAAACTGACAAAGAATCATCGTCAATCAATTTTCCTGCTTTTTATTAACTTTCAGCTTCGTCATCCTTTAATTCAACTTTTTCATCCGAAGCAGTTTCACCCGTATCCGCTTTGTCTTCCGTAGTTTCCGCCGATTTTTGAGCTTTGGCTTTTTTATCGATTTTTTCTTCTACGCCGCCTTCCGCCGTAACAGTTACCGAAATTTCCAGATTAACTTCGCGGTGGAGTTTGAGGTTGACGGTGTAATCGCCGGTTTCTTTAATCGTATCTTTCAACTGGATTTTGCGACGATCAATTTCGTAGCCTTTTGCTTTCAAAGCGTCGGCGATGTCCATCGAAGTAACCGAACCGAAAAGCGTTCCGCCTTCGCCGGCGCGTCGTTCAAATTTGAGCGAAATGTCCTGCATTTGCGCGGCTTGCGCGTCGGCGGTTGATTTTTCGGTGGCGGCTTTTTTCAAAAGAATCGAGCGTTCCTGCTCAACCTGTTTAATATTTCCTTTGGTCGCCAGCGTCGCCATACCTTGCGGAAGCAGATAGTTTCGCGCGTAACCGGATTTTACCTTGACGATTTCGCCGCGTCCGCCGAGATTGTCCATATCTTCGCGTAAAAGAACTTTTGTCGTTGCCATATTTTTGTAATTCCTCCTGCTTTTTAATCTGTTACGAAAGGTATCAATGCCATAATGCGGGCGCGTTTGATGGCGCGTTCGACTCGGCGTTGGTCTTTGGCTGCAACTCCCGAAATGCGTCGCGGCATAATTTTTCCGCGTTCGGGAATAAATCTTCTCAAGAAATCGACATCTTTCCAATCAATATAATCGGGAACAAACTGACTCTGCCGACGGCGTTGGTAACGGCGCACAGGTCGTTCGTTTTTTTGATCAAAACCCGATTCTACTTCTTTTTTGTCATCATCTTCTTCGTATTTTTTCGGTTTTTTATCCATTTTCCTGCCTCCTATTCTTCGTCTTCGGCTTCCGCCGCAGTTTCTTCAGTTTGATTTATCGTCGCTGAACCATTGTTTCTTTCGTTATTTCGGCTCTGACGTTTTTCGCGTTTATCGGTCAACTTCTGCGCCGTTTTGCGTTCTTCGTCAACTCTGACGGTCAGATAACGCATAATCGTATCGTTGACGCGCATTCGGCGTTCGAGTTCGGCAATTTCCTGCCCGGAACCTTCGATTTCAAATAAGACGTAATATCCGTCGTTCTTTTTGTTGATTTCGTAGGCAAGTTTGCGTCGTCCCATATCTTCCATTTTGACCACGCTACCGCCGCCGGTTTCGATAATATTTGTAATTGTTTCGTTTAATGTTGCAATATCATCGTCCGACGTTTCCGCCGCCGCGATATACATCATTTCATACGTTCTTTTTTCTGCCAATTTATTGTCCTCCTTTTGGCTAATCAAGCCTCATTTTTATGTAAATGAAGCAAGAAGGGTTTCTTAAAGAATAAAGGATAAGTAATAAAGGATAAAATCACTTTCAACTTTATCTTTGATCCTTTCGCCTTTATCCTTTAATTAAATTTCGCCATTGCTTTTTCAACTCCATCAGACAAGATGGCGCGAATCGCGTCGGCACTTTGTTCTAAAACTTTTTCGACTGTTTCCAAATCCGTTTTGGAAAAGTTTTCCAAAACAAAATTTTTTGTATTGTTTATCTGATATTCGGGCTGAATCCCGATTCGCAAGCGGATGTATTCCTGCGTTTTTAGGCAATTGTTGATTGATTTCAAACCGTTGTGTCCGCCAGCCGAACCGTCCGCGCGAAGCCGGATTTTGCTGAGCGGCAAAGCCAAATCGTCAATAATGACGATTAACTTTTCTATGCTGCGATTATCTTTTTTCAACAGACAACTGAGTGCTTCGCCGCTCAAATTCATAAAAGTCTGCGGTTTAACGAGTTCGACTGTTTGATTTTCAATCTCGGCGCGTCCGATCAAAGCGCGACATTCTTCGCGTTTGACCTGCGTTTGAAACTCACGCGCCAACTTTTCAATCAGCATAAAGCCGAGATTATGGCGCGTTTTATCGTAACGTAAGCCCGGATTTCCAAGACCGACAATCAACCATATTTTTTTGGGTGAATCCATTTTTATTTACAGGGATGTCAGGATAAGAAGGGATAAATTTCTCGAACTACATTAAAAATCCCTACTCATCCTTTTATCCCTGTAAACTCAATCTTCACTTTCCGAAAAGATTATGGTTTTTCGACATCTTCTTCTTCGGTAACTGCGCCCGGTTTTTCGCCCGGTTCTTCGTCTCCGATCAGTTCAGGTTCGGTAATTTCTTCTTCAGGTGTCGGTTCGAGTTCAGGTTCTTTAACGAAGACGATTGAAGCGACCACGGTTTCCGCATCTTCTTGAATTTCAATATCTTCATCAACTTTCAAATCGGCAACCGAAATGTGTTCGCCGATCTGCAAACCGGAAACATCGGCTTCGATGTATTCGGGAATTTTGCTCGGCACACACAGAACTTTGACTTCGCGCAACTGCTGAGTCAAAACGCCGCCTTCCTCAATATCTTCCGGTTCGTTAATCAAATGAATAGGAACGGTAACTTCGATTTTTTCGCCTTTCGCCAAACGCCGCAAATCCGCGTGCATCAGACGACCTCTGAGCGGATCAATCTGACGGTCGTGAAAAATCACGTCGTTCGCGCCTTCGCCCGCCATATCAATCGTAAAAATCGTATTTTGTCCCGTGTCCGAGCGCAAAATCGCCGCCAAATCTTTCAAATCAGCCGCCGCCGCGACACTTTCGCCGCCGCCGCCATAGACAATGACCGGAACTTTTCCGGCACTCCGCAGACGACGCGCGTCGTTTTTGCCGCGATCTTCTCTTCTTTCAGCTTTTACTACAACTTTATCTGCCATATATTTTAGTCCAAAGTCCAAAGTTCAAAGTCTAAAGTTGTCAATCAACTTCCAAACTTTGAACTTCGAGCTAATCTTTAAATGAACAAAGATGAAACGCTCGTTTCATCGTGAATTGATTTTATCGCCCGCGCCAATAATTTGGCGACGCTTAAAACTTCGATGCGACCTTCTTCGCGCATTTTCGCGCCTTTTTCGCAGAGCGGAATCGTATTTGTTACGATAACTTTTTTCAGGTGCGATTTTGTCAGTCTTTCAATCGCATTGCCGGACAAAACAGCGTGCGTAAAACAGGCGTAAATATCATTTGCGCCGTTGGCGTAAAGCGCGTCGGCGACTTTGCAAATCGTGCCGCCGGTGTCGCACATATCGTCAATTATCAAACAATTTTTGCCTTCGACTTCGCCGACGACGTTCATCACTTCGGCAACATTCGCTTTTTCGCGCCGTTTATCGCAAAGAGCTAATCCGGTGTTTAATCGTTTCGCATAAGCGCGGGCGCGTTCCGCGCCGCCGGTGTCGGGCGCAACGACGATCATATTTTCGACCGGATTTTGCTGAAAATAATCAACGATCACCGGCGCGGCAAAAAGATGGTCAACCGGAACGTCAAAAAATCCCTGAATCTGCGAAGCATGCAAATCAACCGTCAAAACCCGTTCCGCGCCCGCCGTCGTAATCAAATTAGCGACGAGTTTTGAAGCAATCGGCACACGCGGACGATCTTTTTTGTCGGAACGCCCGTAACCGAAATACGGAATGACCGCCGTAACTCTTTCCGCCGAAGCGCGTCGGAATGCGTCAATCATTATCAGCAGTTCCATCAAATTCTGGTCAGTTGGCGGACAAGTCGGCTGAATAATAAAAACATCCGCGCCGCGGGCATTTTCATCAATCTGAAAATTAAATTCGCCGTCGGAAAATCTGTCGGTGCTGGCTCTACCGAGATCGCAGCTTAAATGATTGCAGATTTCTTCGGCAAGCTGCGGATGCGCGTTGCCCGAAAAGACTTTGATATTGCCTGTTACGCTCATTTGTTCTGCTGATACAAATAAATGACGAGCAACTCAAGTTTTTTAAGTTGCCCGTCAACTTTCATAAAATGGCTGGGGCGGAAGGATTCGAACCTGCGAATGCCGGACCCAAAACCCGGTGCCTTACCACTTGGCGACGCCCCAATAAAGTCAGAAATCTTTCAGAAACAAATTTCTATCGAGCTTTAACAACTCCCGATATTTTTCACGCGAAACAGTTTCAACCGCAAATACGCGCCAATCCTGTTCGATTTTAAGTGCTTTCAGCGTGTCTTGCAATTGCACGTTATCGCCGAATACGGCAAAAACGCTCGCTCCGCTTCCCGACAATAAAGCGTGTTCAGCTTTTAGTTCTAAAAGTTTAACTTTAATGCGCTCTATTTCAGGTTCAATTTTAAAGACCGACTTTTCAAAATCGTTTATCAATTTTGATTGCCGCAAATCAAGCGTTTCGGCTTCATCGCGGCAAATTTGAAGGATACTTTTTGACGATTTATTTGTCAAGTGCGGCACGGCTAAACGTGCAAACGCTTCGGCAGTGGAAACTGCGATGTTCGGCGTTACAATTAGAAGATGTTCTTCCTTAATATCATCCAACTGCAAAATATCTGTTCCGCGCCCTGTTCCGAGCGCAGTGCCGCCATGAAAAAAAAACGGTACATCAGAACCTAATTTCTCTCCGATTTTTAATGTTTCGCTGAAATCAATTTCAATTTCCCAAAGTTTTGCTAAACCAAATAGCGCAACCGCCGAATTTGAAGAACCGCCGCCAAGTCCGCCCGGCGCGGGAATATTTTTTTCCAGATGAATTTTCGCGCCTTTTTTTATTTTAAATTTTCGTTTTAATTCGAGTGCGGCTTTGACGATTAAGTTATTTTCATTAGTCGGGATTAATTTATCATCACAAATCAAAATAATTTTGTCGTGTTCTGAAAAGCTCAGTTTGTCGTGAAGCGAAATAGTTTGAAAAACCGTAAAGAGTTCGTGAAAACCGTCAGCGCGTTTGCCCAAAACGCGCAAAAACCAGTTTATTTTCGCAAATGAAGGAAGTGTTAATTTATTTTCCGCCATTGAAATCAGAATAACTTAATTTGCTTTTTATTGAAAATCAGGGTGCGCTGAATGAGTGTGCGCCCGTCGTTAAATTGAAGCGGGAGAAGCATCTTGAATCGCCGCAGTTTACTGTTTTTATGTCACTTTGCCTTTGACGGTAAAAGAAATATTCCGGTCAGCTAAAGCCTCAAGCGCGGCTTCGGGAACGAGTTGTTCGCCGGATGTCAAAACGCGCCCCGAAAAACATTTAAGTAGAAAACTCAACACTCGTTTATCGGTTTCGCGGTCTGGAAAAGTGATAATAATTATAAATTTTATCTCCCTTCAATCTTGATTATAACATTACAACCGCCATTCCAATATTCCGTCCAAAATTAATTTTTTAATTGAAATCCAAATCCATTTGACATTTTAACGCACCATCTCTAAGGAATTACAAGAAATTGCCATAATTTTCAAATAGCATTACTTTTAGTTCACTACCATATATTTTTTAATTTAAGATTTTTTGACACTTTTCCAACAAATTGTTACTTTTTACTTTTTAAGCCTTTGAATAAAAACTTTCTATGAAAATATTAATCTCATTACTCTTTATTTTTATATTTACCTTTGTGGTTTTGAGACAATCTAAGCGTTATCTCAACTCACAGTATAATTTTTCTTTCCAACCGCCATCGTCTGAGATGGATAATGAAATTAACAAAGAAACCGGATATATAGTTACATATTCTTGTTCTGGAACTGGTTGTGGAATTTTTAGTTTGACAGAAATTAAGCCATTTCCTAAATCAACAACACAAGAAGTAGTTGATTTATTTCAAGAAAATTGGGTTCAAGAGAACGCAGTTCAACAATTAGTTTCAGGTTTTGATAAAAAACTTAATGTTGTTGTTCTATCAAAGCAATACAAAGCTTACAACGGAAGACCTGCAATCAAGGTTGATTATAATTTTGTCAACAATAATGTTGGTTTTACAGGCGAAATGGTAGGAATTTTCATTACTGAAAAGCAGGTTGTATTAGGTTTTAATTTTGTAGCTCCAACAAATCAATCTAAAAAATGGAATGAGTTATGTGAAAATGCAATAAGATCAATTACGGTTGATATGCCAAATGGTCTCACCTCTTTTAACTAAGTAGTCGGACAAAAAGATGGTATATTATTTCCCGAAATGGGGAAAATCAAGAAACTTGAACTGAGTGTAGCAGAAAGCGAAGCCTTAGAAAAAGGTTATCGCCAGGGTGAAAAACATACTTTTCGCCGACGCTGT